>JAEZJA010000253.1 GCA_023415895.1 Bacillota bacterium | reverse complement strand
GCTGTGTACCATCATGGACTGGTCGCGCACCCACGTCTATTCCACTCTCCACATCTGCTGGGGTGCGCAGGCAGGGCTCTACCATCATCATCATGTACCCAAATATCCCCTTGAACAAAAACTGTCGGGCATTTTCAAGCACCGCCCTCTCGATGCCAATCATCCCCTGCTGCGCGGCTTTGACGAGGTTTTCTATATGCCTCACTCGCGCTACACCGAAGTACGGCAGGAGGACATCGATAATAATTCTGGGCTGCAGGTCCTGGCCTTGTCCGAAACGGCGGGTGTATCCATTGTCTCAACGCAGGACGCGCGTCAGGTTTTTGTGACCGGCCACTGCGAATATGACCGCACGACGCTGGCGTCGGAATACAAACGTGACCTCCAGCGGGGCATCAACCCACGCATTCCCCAGCATTATTTTCCGGGGGACGACCCCGATGCTGTCCCCCCCATGATCTGGCGGGGGCACGCCAATTTGTTGTTCTCCAACTGGCTTAACTATTTTGTCTATCAGCAGACACCGTATGATTTCATTGATGCAAGCGCGGAAGCTGCCGAGGTTTGAGCGGCTGCCGGGCGGAAAGAGCAGGCATTCGCATGAAGGTTGCGGGAATTGTCGCGGAATACAATCCTTTCCATAACGGTCACGCCTTTCATATCGAACGCACCCGCTCGGGTGAGCTTGCCGCCACACATGTGGTGGCCGTCATGAGCGGCAACTTTGTGCAGCGGGGCGAACCGGCCATCCTGCCCAAAGCCGAACGCGTCAAAATGGCCCTCGTCGGCGGTGTCGATCTTGTGCTGGAGCTTCCCCTGCCCTGGGCTATCTCTTCAGCGGAAGGCTTTGCGTTCGGCGCGGTATCGGTACTCCATGCCCTAGGCTGTGTAGACGTGCTTAGTTTTGGCAGCGAATCCGGTGACATCGCGGCACTCCAAAAAACGGTTGACGTGATGGAAAGCGAGCGTTTTTCCGGCTTGCTGCGCTACCATCTCGAGGCGGGCATTTCCTTTCCCGAGGCCCGCCAGCGCGCTGTCGCCGAGCTGGCCGGTCAAAAGACCGCCGCGCTGCTTGCCAGCCCCAATAACACGCTCGGTATTGAATATAGTAAAGCCCTTCGCCGCCTGCAATCCCCCATCACCCCCGTGACGGTGGAGCGACTTGGCGCGGGACATGATGACGCCCTGCCTGTGGGCGATACGGCATCGGCCAGTTATGTACGTACGTTATTGACCGCGGGGCGCACGGATACGGCCGCCGCCTATCTGCCCTCCCTTGTCCGCCGCCTGCTGCTTGAAGCGCTGCAGGCAGGGCGTTGTCCTGCCTGCACACAACGTATCGAGACGGCCATGCTCGCCCAGCTGCGCCGTTTATCGCTTGAGGAGCTGGCCGCGCTGCCGGGCATCTCCGAAGGTCTGGAGAATCGGCTGTACGAAGCCATCCGCGTATCGGGCAGTCTGGAAGAATTGATCACGCGTGTCAAGACCCGCCGCTATGCGCTCACACGCATCCGGCGCCTGCTTCTGGCTGGCTTTCTGGGACTACCAGCGGGGTGGGAGAAACAGCAGCCCCCCTATATCCGCGTGCTCGGCATGAACACGCGTGGCGCAGAGATCCTGCGCGCGGCCAAAACGCCCGCTCTCCCGATTGTATCCCGGCCGTCGCAGATGGAAAGCCTGTCTCCCGAGGCACACAACCTGTTCGCGCTCGAAAGCCGCGCCGCCGATCTCTATGCCCTCGCGCTGCCCACGCCTTTGCCCTGCGGGACGGAATACACCAATAAGGTCATCCGCCTCGAGGACTGAGCTCTCAGATGGGGCGCAAACGTTCCTTCTTATGCTTGGCCGGGCCGGGGATCTCAGGCACGGGCGGCACTTCGTTTTTGGGGATATGCAGCTTCTCATTGCTCTCGGTACCATGCGGTTCTTCGGGGTCAGGGCGTCTCATTCCGGCTTTTGCCATGTTCAATACTCCTTTACACATCGTTATTGGGGATGGATTGCTTCTTGGCGTTGCGATTCTGGTTCTGATTTTCACGCGTGATGGGCGTTTGTCCGTTGGATTTGATAATACGGGCCTTTTTGTTGTCCGGCTGACTGTCCTTGGGCATTGTTCTCACCTCGTCATTAGTATAAAACCATCCCACGGCAATATTCGACGGGAATATGGAAATAAACGAACCATGTATATTCGGATACCCCTGCGCGCCCTTCTTCCTCTGTGATCACACAGAGATATACGGGCATTAACGTGGTGGGCAACAGACTGCCACAATAAAAAAAGCATTGCATCGCCTTTTTAGGCAGTGCAATGCTTTTTAACTTCTTACAGATTTTTTGCCCAGCGGGCTGCGAGATCGGGCCACTCCGAAACTTCGGCAGGGCCGCCTCCCGTTTCCTGTGTCGATAGCGCCAGGCCGTGCCAGCCTTTGGGATAAATATGAACCTCAAACGGAATCCTCTTCTCCCGCAACGCCGTGGCCATCAGCAGGGTGTTTTCAACCGGCACACAGGAATCCTCAAAGGTATGCCATAAAAAAGCGGGCGGCGTATCGGCATTCACCTGTTTTTCCAGCGACACAAGCTCCTTCTGTTCCTCGTAATGGTCACGCAGCAGGTTGTAAAAAGAACCATTGTGGGCAAATCCACCCGATGTGATCACCGGATAGCAAAGCACCATGCCGTTTGGTTGATCCTCCTGATGGTTTAGCCCCAGCGGCTTTGTCACGAGCTCGTTGTTCCAGAAAGTACCGACGCTCGCCGCGAGATGACCGCCGGCGGAAAAACCGCAGACCACGATTTTATTGGAATCCACATTCCACTCATCCGCATGCTCGCGCACCATAGCAATGGCCTTGCATACCTCGAGCAATGCTCCGGGAAAGCGCATGGGTGCCTCAACCGTATACCGCACCACAAAGGAGTGAAAGCCGAGCGCGTTGAATCGCACGGCAATCGGCTCCGCCTCGCGGTCAGAAGTCATGCTGTAGGCGCCGCCGGGACAGATCACCATCGCCGGTCGGCGCTTCTTTTCGCCGCCATCGTAACCCGTATCCAATATGTAGGTAATCAACTTGGGGTCGGCTGACACCTGCAGCCCCGCCTTTGCATAATCGACGGTAATGCGCAGAACTTCGTGTTTCATCATCCGATACTTCCTAATCCAGTATTCTAATTCCCTGTAATATAGTCCGCATAGAGCACACTTGACTCCTGCAGCAGATTCAACATCAATGCATTGCTGTCCACATCGTTTTTCAGTACGATGTCCATTTTCACCAGCACGCCTTCATCGTCCGTATCCTCGCTGGTGTTGTCAATGTTGGTATTGCTGACGACCACGCCCCATGCCTTGAGCAGCTTGGTAACCGGCAAAAGATCGGCAATGCTGTGCAGCCGCACAGACAGACACTTGATGCGGGGATGGCGTTTATAATACATCACCCGCACCCGCCGCATGATGATCAGCGTAAAGGCGATCGCGGCAAACCCGATGATCGCGCCCTCATAAAAGCCTGCGCCGACAGCCAGCCCCATACAGGCGCTCGCCCAAAGTCCGGCGGCTGTTGTGATACCGCGTACATGGGCCCCGTTAAGAATGATAGTTCCCACTCCCAGAAAACCGATGCCGCTGACCACCTGCGCACCGATGCGCGAGGGGTCGGTACCATAACGCAGAAACAGATACTGCCCCAGCATCATGGTCAGTGCGCTGCCCACACACACCAGAATGTGTGTGCGCAGCCCAGCGGGATGGTGCTGTCCCTGCCGCTCCAGTCCGATCAATCCGGCCAAAACAATGCTCAGGATAACACGCACGGCCACCGACAGCAGGTTCAGCTCCTGTAGATAGGCCCATAACTCCTGCATGAACAATCCTCCTGATATTCTGTGTTATAAGAATCATGACCCGGCAGCACTTCATTCGGTATCAACGTGCCAGCAGACCGAAGTAGAGGATCACGACCAGACCAAGGATTATACGATAGTAGCCAAAAACTTTAAAGTCATGCCTTTTAATATAATTCATCAGGAAACGGATGACCAGCACCGATACGATGAAGGCCATAACAAAGCCTGTCAGCAGAACGCCCAACTCAAGGCCGGTAAAACCCAGTCCGTTATTCAGAGCAAATTTCAGCAGTTTCACACCACTGGCTCCCACCATAACGGGGATGGCCATGAAGAAGGAGAATTCCGCGGCGATATACCGCGACGAGCCCAGGAAAACAGCTCCCAAAATGGTGGAACCCGACCGGGAGGTGCCCGGAATCAGCGCCAGCATCTGAAACACGCCGATCAGCAACGCGGTTTTGTAGCTCATCTGCTTAAAATCGGTAATGTGCGGCTTTTTGTTGCGGCTCTCGAGCCAGATAAACAAAATGCCATACACGATGAGTGCGGCTGCGATGACATACCACGTGGAAAGCACATCGTCAATGATATCATCAAACGCCAAGCCAATAATGGCGGCGGGAACGCTGGCAATCAGCACCTTAACCCATAGAGATAGGGTTTGTTTCTTCTGAATCTCGCTCTTTTTCTTGGAAAAAGGGTTCAGTTTATGAAAATAAAGCACCAGCACGGCGAGAATGGACCCAAGCTGAATAACCACTTTAAAGACATCGAAAAAATCCGAATTTCTGGCGGCGTCGGCTGATACCGTCATGTTAATAAACTCATTGAGCAACAGCATGTGTCCCGTACTGCTGATGGGCAGCCATTCGGTGATGCCCTGCACGATGCCCATTAATACCGACTTGAGTAATTCCAATACTGCCATGGTTTTCCCTCCAAACTATGTAGCGGTGGTTTCCCACCGCTACCATTTATGAAACGCCTTCACCTATACAAATTGGTTTCTTTTTTAAGCCTTCCCCTTGAGGGGAAGGTGGGCGGCGAACGCCGGCCGGATGAGGTGTCACTACGGTAAAGTCGTTGCGTAACAGATTTTACCCATACATTCCTCATTGACTGATAACCAAAGAGGATACCTTCTACACCCGATCGTTGTGATTCATCCGTATTTATCTTTCTCGACTATTGAAACGATACTTCGACCGAGGATTCTCCCGAAGCCTCCACCCGAATGGACTTGAGCTGCTCATCACAGTGCTCGACCAACAGTGTGGCGATTTTATCCTCCACTGAGCGCCTGACGGCGTTGCGCAAATCACGCGCGCCGCGCTTGCCACCGTACGCCTTTGTCGCGAGTGCCGTACAGGCTTCATTCGACCAAGTGAATTCGACACCGCGTTCGGCCAGAGGATCCACAAGCTCGCGCAGCATCAGCTCGGCAATCTTCGCGAAGCTCTCCCGCGACAGCGGGTCAAAATAGACGATCTCATCCACACGGCTGATGAACTCCGGTCGCAAAAAATCACTCAGTGCCTTCATCGCGCGATCATGCGATGCCTGCGCATCGGTCTTGCCGAACCCCATCAGGCTCTCCTGATTCTGACTGCCGGCGTTGGATGTCATCACAATCACGGTATTCTCAAAATTGACGCTGCGCCCGTGCGCATCCGTCACATGCCCCTCGTCCAGAATCTGCAGCAAAACATTGAGCACGTCGGGATGCGCCTTTTCAATTTCATCAAAAAGCAGCACCGAATAGGGCTTACGCCGCACCTTTTCGGTCAACTGTCCCGCTTCGTCGTAGCCGACATAGCCGGGAGGCGAGCCGATGATGCGCGACACCGAGTGCTTCTCCATAAACTCCGACATGTCCAGCCGGATCAGCGTTTCGGGCGTATTGAACAGCTCGGTCGCCAGAACCTTGACTAGCTCGGTCTTGCCCACGCCCGTCGGCCCGACAAAAATAAAGGAGGCGGGACGGCGGCGGGCGCTAATCTGTACGCGGCTGCGTCGGATGGCGGCAGCCACAAGCTCGACCGCTTTATCCTGTCCAACAACCTTTTGCTTCAGCCTTGTCTCCATTCCCGCCAAACGGGATAGATCGCTTTCCCGCACCTTGGCAGCGGGAATTCCCGTCCACAACTCGATGACCTGCGCGAGATCGTCAGCCGTCACGGGTGCCTGTGTAGCTTGCTCCCGCAGGGCTTCCGCCTGCTGCTCCGTCTGCAGCAGCTCGGCGCGCGTGGTGGCCAGCTTTTCGTAATCGATGGAATCGGCGCCCATCTGCGTCTCTTCCTGCTTTTTGAGTTCATCCGCACGGCTGAGCAGCTCGGCATACTGATCCGCGGCAGAGTTGCGCAGAGCAGCCGCGGTGCAAGCTTCATCCAGCAGGTCAATGGCTTTGTCGGGCAAAAAGCGATCGTTAATATAACGCTCAGACAGCATCACGGCGCGTCGAATCAGCGCATCCGTAATGCGAACGCCATGGTATCCTTCGTAATAGCTCTTGATTCCCTTGAGCATTTCCGTAGCAGAATCAATGGAGGGCTCCTCCACGGTGACCGGCTGAAAACGCCGTTCCAGAGCGGCGTCCTTTTCAATATGCTTGCGGTACTCGTTAAAGGTCGTCGCGCCGATCACTTGAATCTCGCCGCGCGACAGAGCGGGTTTAAGAATATTCGCGGCGGACATGCTGCCCTCCGCGTCCCCCGTACCGACAAGATTGTGCACCTCATCAATGAACAGGATGATATTGCCCTCAGCCTTAACCTCGTCAACCAGTCCCTTGATGCGGCTCTCAAACTGTCCGCGAAACTGTGTCCCGGCGACCAGCGCCGTCAGATCGAGCAGATGAATCTGCTTGTTTTTCAAACGGGGAGGTACATTGCCATCCGCAATGCGCTGTGCGAGGCCCTCGGCTATCGCCGTTTTGCCCACGCCCGGCTCGCCGATGAGGCAGGGATTATTCTTGGTGCGGCGGGAAAGAATCTGTTCCACACGATAGATTTCCCTGTCCCGCCCAATGATACGGTCAAGCTCGCCGCTGCGTGCACGGGAGGTCAAATCGGTGCAATACTGATCCAAAAATTTACGCTTTTTGTCTTTGCCACGGGCTTCCTTTTCCTTTCCCTCGGAAGGTGACTTTGCGTGAACCTCACCCGCATCGCCTGCCGCAGGAGCATTGCCAAACAAATTCTGCAGAAAAGGGAAGGTAGCGGCTCCGCCCGGCGTAAAGCCTTCCTCGTCCTCATCCCCGGGGTTCATCAAATCCCCCAGCTGCTGATCCATTTGCTCCATATCCTCGTCCGTAATGCCGAACTTATCCAAAAAATCATCCACAGGCTTGATGCCCAGTTCCTTGGCGCAGACCAAACAAAGACCATCGTTGATGGACTTGTCTCCCTCCATACGGGTTATAAACACAACTGCCGTCCGTTTTTTGCAACGTGAACAAAGCATCTTCCAACCATGCCTTTCCGCGCCTTTTCACAAATTGTGAAACAGGGCACGCTCAACTCGAAAATTTGCCGTACAATTCATATATCGGTTCAAACCGGCTTCACATTATCCGATTGAGCGGTCGAATCAATAATTTCTGTATTTTGGGGTACCTTTGGCGTCTCTTTTCGCGCGGGAATCATGTTTTTAATGCGAAAAAACACCTGCATATAGCGTAAGAAAGCGAACAGCATTAACGCGGCGACAACCGCAATCAAAGCCACTGTCACAGCCTGCGGCATAGCCGGCCAGGCGACGATCAGAGCCATCACCCCGTAAAAGGAGAAGGTGGCCACTTTGCCATACCAGCGGGCACCCTCGATCTTTTCACCGCTGCGCAATAATATAAGCCCTCCAACACCCTGGCAAAGCTCTTTGATCAAACAGATGA
>JAEZJA010000197.1 GCA_023415895.1 Bacillota bacterium | reverse complement strand
GGTGAGGACGATGGCGCGGCCTGTCGTTGCTTTGGTCGGACGCCCCAACGTGGGGAAATCGACCTTGTTTAACAAACTGATTGGACAGCGGCTGTCCATTGTAGAGGATACGCCCGGCGTGACCCGTGACCGCATTTTTTACGAATGCGATTGGGGTAACTATAAATTCATGCTGGCGGACACCGGCGGTATTGAGCCTTTTTCGGATGACGTCATCCTGTCGCATATCCGTCGTCAGGCACAACTGGCCATAGAGCAGGCGGACGTGATCGTACTGGTGACCGACCTGCGGGCGGGTGTGACTGCCAACGATGCGGATATTGCCTCCATTCTGCAAAAAAGCGGCAAGCCCATCGTCCTGTGCGTCAACAAATGTGACAGCTTGGGCGGTGTGCCGACCGAGTTCTATGAGTTCTATAACTTGGGGCTAGGCGACCCCATTGCCGTCTCCTCGGTACACGGTCACGGTACGGGCGATTTGCTCGATGCCATCTGTGAACACCTGCCCGAGCCGCAGGAGGAAGAAACCGAGTCTGAAACCATCAAGGTGGCGGTCATCGGCAAACCAAACGCGGGAAAATCCTCCCTGATTAATACCATCGCGGGTGAGGAGCGCTCCATCGTATCCGATATTGCCGGTACAACGAGGGATGCCATTGATACGGCCATCCATAATCAATACGGGGATTTTGTCTTCATTGACACCGCCGGTCTGCGCCGCCGCAGCCGTGTGGACGATGCCATTGAAAAGTACAGTGTGCTGCGCGCCGAAATGGCCGTGGAACGCGCTGACGTCTGCGTCATCATGATCGATGCAACCGAAGGCTTTACCGAACAGGACAGCAAGGTTGCCGGTATCGCCCACGAACAGGGCAAGGCGTGTGTCATCGCCGTCAATAAATGGGATGCCGTCGACAAGGACGATAAGACGATGGATACCATGCGCAAGAAGCTGATGAACGACTTCGCCTTCATGGCCTACGCGCCCTTCGT
Organism: Bacillota bacterium; assembly: GCA_023415895.1. Classification (GTDB taxonomy): domain Bacteria; phylum Bacillota; class Clostridia; order Oscillospirales; family Acutalibacteraceae; genus Avimonas. Next base: position 11,836 of record JAEZJA010000197.1, on the reverse strand, counting down.
GTTTATATCCGCAAAAACCGGTCAGCGCGTCGATCGTCTCTTTGAACTGATCAAATACGTCTCACAGCAGAATTCCATGCGTATTTCGACCGGCATGCTCAACAATGTGCTTGCCTCGGCAACCGCACGCGTTCAGCCGCCCACGGACAAAGGACGCCGTCTGCGAATTTATTACATGACCCAGCCATCCACGCGTCCTCCCACCTTTGTATTCTTTGTCAACCGCGCGGATCTCTTTCACTTCTCCTATCAACGCTATTTGGAAAACCAGATTCGGGAGACCTTCGGTCTGGAAGGAACGCCGGTGCGCTTTGTCATTCGGGAACGCGGCGAATCGGGCGGAAAATAGTGTGAATGGCATCAGCTTATGAACGGAAAGGACTCATGCGTATGCTTACACAGTTCATCGACATTCTGGTTAACTGCTGGCCCTCTCTTGTGCTGACGGCGGTTTCCGCCTATCTGCTGGGCAGCGTCAGTTTCGCCATCATCGTCACCCGGCTGTATTCGCATAGCGACATTCGGGATTCGGGCAGCGGCAACGCCGGAGCTACCAACGTCTTGCGCTCGCAGGGCAAGCTTCCCGCCCTGTTCACCACTCTGGGCGACCTTGGCAAAAGCATCGGCGCGGTGCTGCTTGGCCGCTTTCTGATGCGCGCCATGAACGACGGCTTTATGAGCAGCAGCAATTTTGTACTCGTCGGTGCCTATCTGGCCGGGCTGTTCTGCATTCTCGGCCATCTCTACCCCCTCTTTTTCGGCTTTCGCGGCGGAAAGGGCGTCATGACCACTCTGGGAATGATGCTGATTCTGGATTGGCGTGCCGCGCTGATCTGCCTGTCGCTGTTCATCGTTGTGGTTCTGGTGTCGCGCATGGTTTCCTTGGGCTCGATCTGCGCCTTGGCGTCCCTTCCGGTTGTTACATACCTGATGGGTACGTATGCTTATCACAACGGCAAGGGAATCACCATCTTTTGCACGGCCGCGACTGCACTCATCGCCGTCATCATCATTATCAAACACCTTCCCAATATTCGGCGTATACTGAATGGTACCGAAAGTCGCCTAAGCTTTGGCAAGGACAAAAAATAACGAACGCCACACAATCACCGATTGTGTGCACTCATATTGATACAGCAAGGAGCGGTTTGCATGGATAAAAAAGCATCTGTTGCCGTGTTGGGCACAGGCGGCTGGGGAACAGCCCTGGCTGTCATGGCGGATCAATACGGCCATACGGTATCGCTGTGGTCGCCCTTTCAACAGGAAATCGAGGGAATTCGCCGTTTTGATGAAAACAAAAAGCTTCTTCCCGGCGTCGCTGTTCCTCCCTCCATTTGTCTGACGACCGATCTCAACTGCGCCGCGGACGCTGATCTCATCCTTTTTGCCGTGCCCTCCTTTGCCATACGCGAAACAGCCGAGCGTCTGCAAACGGTGATCAAGCCGGGCACACTCGTTGTCAATGCAGGCAAGGGACTCGAGCCCAAAACCCACCGTCGTTTTTCTCAGCTTTTGAGCGACTGTTTGCCGTCTGCCCGCGTTGTCATACTATCCGGCCCCTCGCACGCGGAGGAAGTGGCGCGCAGCATTCCCACCTCGATCATCAGTGCCTCTGAGGATGCACAGGCGGCCGAGATGGTGCAGGAACTGCTGATGAACCCCTATTTTCGTATTTATGTCAGCACCGACGTCATCGGTGTGGAGCTGGGTGGCGCACTCAAAAACGTGATTGCTCTGGCTGCGGGCATCTGCGACGGTCTGGATACCGGCGACAATGCCAAGGCAGCTCTGATGACCCGCGGACTTGCCGAAATGGCTAGGCTCGGCGTGGCCATGGGCGCTCGTGCCGAAACCTTTGCGGGGCTTTCGGGTATGGGCGATCTGATTGTGACCTGCGCCAGCCTGCATTCTCGCAACCGCCGAGCCGGCATCCTCATTGGGCAGGGTCACACTCCCGCCGAGGCGGTGAAGCTGGTGGGAACGGTTGAGGGTTACCACGCCGCGCTGGCTGCTTGGGAGCTCAAGGAGGCCATGGGCGTGGATATGCCCATCGTGGAGCAGTGCTATCAGATATGCTACAACAACCAAACCCCCTCGGATGCCATCCGCTCGCTGATGGAACGCCCCCGCCGCCATGAGACGGAAGCTTTATGGCTATAGGCCCGGCGCGTTTCATGCAAACAATGGGAATAGACAAAAGAAGCACTCCCTAGCGTTGACAACCCCCTGATACCACCGGCTACGCCGGTGGTATTTTTGTTTTAGCAGGATCGTGGGGGGATCTCCGCTTTTGTAAGCGGCTTGTTCGGTTTACGCAAATGCCGGACCAGTTTTACCCCCTCAACCCACAACACACTGACGGCCGCAAGCCCGACTGCGAGCAGCATCTGACCGAGGGACAAAGCGCTCAGTTTTAAATAGGCTGAAACGGGCGTATAGAGAATGACAGCCAGCAATCCCACCGTGCCGATGCAAACTGCCCACATAACCTTATCTTTTGCAAGACGCGCCACCGAGCGGTATACAAAATCATGATCGGAACTGTTGACCAGAACCAGAAACAGATTCGCCAGCATAAGAATGCTCAGCCCCATCGCCCGTGCAGCAGGAGCATTCATCGCATCCCCCGCCAGCGTCACAAAGTACGCGCCGAACGAAGCCGCAAAGACAAACAATCCCTGCAATACGCTTTTGGCGAACAGCCCCAGAGTCAGCAGCTTTTCCTTGGGATCCCGAGGACGGCGATCCATAATATCGGTTTCGGCAGGCTGACGTTCGAGCACGATGGAACAGGTCGGATCAATGACTATTTCCAGCAGAACAACGTGAAGCGGCAGCAACAAAAGTGCGGACGGTGCAACGCCGAGAAATGGCGCCAAAACGCAGGCAAAGGCAATCGGAATATGGATGGTGAAAACATAGCCTACAGCCTTGCGGATATTGTCGTAAATGCGGCGGCCGTCCCTGACGGTTTCCACAATGGTCGTAAAATTGTCATCCATTAAAATCAGATCCGCGGCCTCGCGGGAAACCTCGCTGCCCCGCTTTCCCATGGCAATGCCGATATCGGCATATTTGAGCGCAGGGGCATCGTTGACGCCGTCACCCGTCATGGCCACAATCTCGCCGTTGTCTTTGAAAGCCCTGACAATGCGCATTTTATGTTCGGGAATTACCCGGGAGAACACCGAAACATCCCTTACCGCCCGCCGCAATTCCTCATCACTCATCTGATTGATGAGGTCGCCTGTGAGGATATGATCGCTGGTCGGCATACCGATCTTTCGGGCAATCGCGGATGCCGTAACCCCGTTGTCTCCGGTGATCATCACGACACGGATTCCGGCCTTGGTGCACACCGCAATATCGTCCTTTACACTATCGCGCGGCGGGTCGGCAAGCCCGATAAGCCCTAACAGCGTCAGGCGGCAATCGGCGATCGATGCCGGAATGGCTTCGTCGTTTTCCGGGCTTTGAGATGCAATGGCAATGACACGCAGCCCCTGAGAAGACAAGTCATGCAGCTGCCGTTCGGCCTCATCCCGTTCTTCCTCCGTCATGGTGCATAGGGTCAAGATTCGTTCGGGGCTGCCTTTGGCCGCAATGATCAGCTTTCCGTCCTTACGCCAGACGTGCCCCATCATTTTCCGTTCGTTCGTAAAGGCATATTCCGAGACAAGCTCATTCCCGAACAGCCTCGTTCTGGAAATTCCGTGTTCCTCACAGCACCGCAGCATGGCTTTTTCCATCGGATCGTATGGTTCGGTTTCACAGCCGAGCCCCATCGTTTCCAGCAGAGCTGGTTCATCGCCGCTTGCCACCCAAGTTTTCTGCACAGCCATTTGATTGAGCGTGATGGTGCCGGTTTTATCAACACAAAGCACCGACACGGCACCCAATGTCTCCAAGCTGGGCAGCTTGCGCACGAGAGAATGCTTTTTAGCAAGACGCCAGGCCCCCATGGACAAAAACACCGTAAGAATGACAGGGAACTCCTCGGGAATCATGGCCATTGACAGCGTCACGCCCGAAAGAATACTCTCAATCAACCGATCAACAGCGCTATGATCGGCAATATTCAGCCATGTAAACACCCCGACGAGAACAAAGAATACGCCCGCAATCATGGCGCAGCTTTTGATCAGCCAACCCGTCTGCTTTTTCAAGGGCGTGTCCTCTTGGGGAGCTCCAGCAACACCAAGACCGATTTTACCGTATTCGGTCAAGCAGCCGATCTTGTCGACTTTGACGAGCGCCGTCCCCTGTGTAACCAGCGTTCCGGCGTAGCAATAATCCCTTCGCCAATACGCGCCTTCCTGCCGGTCGGACGCCGCTGTTTTCCAAACTCCCTCCGCTTCTCCTGTCAGCGAGGATTCATCCACGCACAGATCGGCACATTCCATCACCACACCGTCTGCTGGAATTTTGACCCCTTCATAAATCATCATCAGATCGCCCGGAACGAGATCGGCGCTGGCTATCGTGATTTCTTTTCCGTCACGGATTACCGTAACGCGGGGGGCGGATAAATCTTTTAAGGCATTGAGTGTCTTGTCGGTTTTCCATTCCTGCACAACATCAATGATGATCATTCCCAAGACGAAGATCAGCATGATTGCGCCGTCTCTCGGCTCACCGAGAAGGAAATAAATTACGGCAGCAACCAGCAGCAAAAGAAACATGGGTTCACCGAGGGCGTGAAGCATCGTCCCGATAAAGCTCGACTTCTTCTGGCGTGCCAGTTCATTTTTGCCGTATTGCTCCTGCAATTGCTTTGCCTGTGCGCCTGTCAGTCCTGTCATAGTGTTTTTGGTGCTTGTCATAAAAGTTACCTCCGTAATCGCCCGGATGGGCATTCGTTTGATAGCTCTATGGCACTCGTTCTTCAGCTATGTGTCCACAATTCCGTGAAAAGGGTAAAAAAATCACACCTATGGAACACATCACTGTCCCACAGATGTGAAGATCGATTCCATCTGCTGCCACCCCCGGGTGGCCCGGCCCCACAAACTTTATGAATAAAGTTCATCGCCTGCTCAGTTTGTACTGTTGATCACGCATTCATTTCAGAATGTATTGCAGTGCAAAGAGATCAAATACACTATACTGTATGCTCGAGTGACTGTCAAGGTGTAATTTCTATTATTTCCATATATTTGTATCTATTTTTTCTCCTTATTGGCATAACAATAGGGACTGCTGCAAATGCATTTTGCAACAATCCCTTTGTCTTACCTATCGAATGGCACGCCTTACAGCCAGCCCTTGCTGCGTTCCACGCCACGATGCCACAGCTCAAGCAGCTGTGCGCGCTGCTGCGCCGTCATGGTCGGTTCAAAGCGACGCTCCAGCGTCCACTGACGTCGAATTTCTTCCTTGTTCCCCCACATGCCGCAGGCCAGCCCGGCCAGGTAGGCCGCACCGAGTGCTGTTGTTTCGCGCACAACGGGACGGGCTACCTCGATGCCCAGAATATCCGCCTGAAACTGCATGAGGAAATTGTTCGCGCTCGCTCCGCCATCCACCTTAAGCGAATGGATGGCAACCCCTGCGTCGGCAATCATGGCATCCACCAGATCGCGCGACTGATAGGCAATCGATTCCAGAGCCGCACGCACCAGATGATTGCGCCCCGCGCCCCGCGTCAGCCCGAAAACGGCGCCGCGCGCATACATATCCCAATGAGGCGCCCCCAGTCCGGTAAAGGCCGGAACAACCACCACACCGCCGTTATCCGCGACCTGAGTGGCAAAATACTCGCTTTCGGATGCGCTGTTGATGATACCCAGCTCGTCACGCAGCCATTGAACCACGGCTCCGCCCACAAAGACACTGCCCTCCATGATGTACTCGGGAGCGCCCGGCTGCGTCCCTGCGGACAGCGTGGTCAGCATGCCGTGGCGGCTGACCTGCATCGTATTGCCGATGTTCATCAGCAAAAAGCAGCCTGTGCCGTAGGTGTTTTTGACATCCCCCTGCTCAAAACACACCTGTCCGAACAACGCGGCCTGTTGATCGCCCACTGCCGACATGATGGGGATCTCCACCCCCTCCAGTCTGGTGGTGCCGAACATGTGGGAGGAGGGTACCACCTCGGGCAGCATGCAGCGGGGAATATCCAGCTCATACAGGATGTTGTCGTCCCAGTCGAGTGTGCGGATGTTAAACAGCATCGTGCGCGAAGCATTGGTGTAATCCGTCGCATGAACCCGCCCTTCGGTCAGCCGCCAGATCAGCCAGGTATCCACCGTGCCGAACAACAGCTCGCCCCGCTTGGCCCGTTCGCGTGCGCCGGGAATATTGTCGAGCAGCCATTTAACCTTCGTCGCCGAAAAATAGGCGTCGATCAGCAGACCGGTATTTTGACGGATATATTCCTCACAGCCGTCCTGCTTCATCTGTTCGCATTGGGGAGCCGTCCGGCGGCACTGCCACACGATGGCGTTATAAATCGGCCGGCCCGTTGTCTTATCCCACAGAATGGTGGTCTCCCGCTGATTGGTGATGCCGATGGCCGCAATGTCCGAAGCGGCGATGCCGCTTTCTCTGAGCACGCGGTTCATGACCTCAGTCTGCGACCCGATGATCTCCTCGGCGTCATGCTCCACATACCCGGCCTGTGGGTAGATCTGCGTAAATTCCTTTTGAGCCGTCGCCACGATATGCTGCTGGCGGTCAAACAGAATCGCACGGGAGCTGGTCGTGCCCTGATCGAGGGCGAGTATGTACGGCTTCATCGAAATAACCTGCCTTTCTTCTGCTTCACGCAGCGAATGTGGTTCGTCCCTGCTTATAGCTGCCAGACATGCGCATCGGTGGAGGAAATCGCGGCTGCACCGGCATCGAGTGCCATCACAATGTCCTCCTTGTCGCTGATCAGCCCTCCCGCAATCACCGGGATACGCGTCATAGTCGTGATGCGGCGCAGCACCTTGGGCATGACACCCGGGAGTATCTCGATCACGTCCGGGCAGGTATGCTCGAGCTGCCGTCCTAAACTGTCGAGTGCCATGGAATCGATGACAAAAAAGCGCTGAACTGCACACAGACCGAGCTCATGTGCCCGGCGGATGAGGGACGGCTTGGTCGAAATCACACCGGCGGCACCTGTCACCTTGTGCAGATAGTCAATCGATACCTCCCGAGTGGCAAGACCATCGATCAGATCCACATGGATAAAGGCCGTCTTGCCCGCCTGTGCAATGCGCTCGCTGATGGTCGGAATGGAACACACATCCCCATACAGAACAAAAATCACCGAGCAGTCGGTTCGCAGCGCGCCCTCTAACCCTTGCTCATTTTTAACGGCGGCAATGATGGGATTGCCGCCCAGAGTATCGATAAAGGAATGCAAAGGGGCTCCCCCTCTCCCTCAACTTTTCTGCTCTTATAAATACCATTGGCCGTCTGGATTTTAACCGGTTGTTGTTGTCATCCTATGCTCTATTGCATAGGCATTATTCGCTGACACATTCATAAATGGACACACCGGTTTCTCCATCCAGCTCCTCGAGCTTGACCGAAACAATTTCGCTCAAAGAGGTGGGCAGGTTCTTGCCCACAAAACTCGCTTTGATGGGCAGTTCCGCATGTCCGCGGTCGATCATACAGAATAGCTGTATCCTAGCCGGGCGTCCGAGTGCCATCACGGCATCCATCGCCGCCCGAGCCGTCCTACAGGTAAAGATAACGTCATCCACCAGGATAATCACCTTGCCCTTGACTTGGAAAGGAATGCTCGTCTGGCTGACCACCGGGGCCTCGGCAACTGTGGTCAGATCGTCACGGTAGAGCGTGATATCCAGCTCACCCACCGGCACCTCCACCCCCTCAATGGCCTTGATATTCGCTGCCAGCCGTTTGGCCAAGGGGATGCCGCGCGTTCGAATACCAATCAGGCAGACGTTGTCCACACCCTTGTTTTTTTCAATGATTTCATGGGCAATGCGAACGAGCGTGCGCTCGAAGGATTGTTTCTCCATCACTTGCGCCTTAAATTTAAGTTCCATTCCTATCCTCCTCGTCCGGCAGACGGCTATCATAAAAAGAAAAAACCTTGTCCAAATAAGTCGGATAAGGCACAAAATACAGCTTGCTCTTTTCTATCACTTTAGGGATATCTTGACGGCAACTCTGTACTGTCTTAAAGAGATCTTTTTATTCAAGGTAGCACGATTTACCTCCCCTGTCAACCCCAAAAGTTCACATTTCTGCGCCTTGCATGCGCATCCCAAACGGCTGATATACGTTGGGCGCAATCGGCCGAACTGGGTAGAGATGGGAAAGTGAAAAAACCTATTGCCTCTCCCTTGCATTTGCATGTATAATAGCATCGTGGAAGTATGTCGCTTGCGCTTTGTACAGCATCGACATGCACGCGTCAAAAGGAAAGGCATGAAAACACCAAATGAATTACCGTCTGAATTCGGATACACTCAGTGAAATATTTGCTGTTCCTGCGGCCGTAGTGGATGACCACATCAAGCTGGCCGGCTCCGCACAGCTGAAGGTACTGCTTTGGCTTTTGCGTTCCTGTAAAGGGGTTTTTGACCCGGAGCTCTGCTCCAAAGCCATCGGCCTGACCCCCGCCGATTGCAGCGATGCGCTGCAATACTGGCTGACCACAGGCGTTTTACAAACGACCGAGAATGTTTCATCCGCGGGTTTATTGGACAAGCCCTGTGCTACACCCACTGCGCCGCAAAAAGCGGAAACGCCCGCGTCCTCCCAGCCGGCGCCTGTCAAGCCCTCCCGACCCCGTCCTGTCAAGCCGCAGATGAAGGAAGTCATTGCACGGCAAAAGGAAAGCCCCGAATTCTCCTATCTTCTCGACACGGCCTCCTCCCGCCTGGGACGGGCCATTTCCCAGGGCGACATGGAGACACTTCTGTATTTGTTTGAAACCGCCGGGCTGCCTGTTGAAGTTATCCTGATGGTGATCGAATACGCGATCGCCCAGGGGAAGTATCATATGCGCTATATTGAAAAGGTGGCGCTGGACTGGGCTGACCGCGGAATCACGACCATTGCCGCCGCAGAAGAGTTTTTGTGTGCCATTGAGAAGCGCCGCCAGGCTTGGCAAAAGGTAAGTGCGCTGCTTGGTCTGACCCAATCCCCCACCATTGCCCAATCGGACGATGCCGAACGTTGGATCAGCCAATGGCAGATGGATGACGCACTCATACGGCTGGCTTATGAACGTTGCGTCAAGGGCACCGGCAAATTCAACAGCTCTTATATGAGCAAAATCCTGGAGCAATGGCACAGCGAGGGCATCGACACCATGGAAAAAGCGCTGAGCAGTCTGGATAAGCCCCGTAAAGGCAGAGGGAAAGACAAAGCTGCCAAGGACACCTCGTTTGACCTGACGGAGTACGAAAAGTTGGTCAATAACTATACTCCTGTGTATACCAATCGAAACGAATAGCCATACTACATAGATAAGAGGAGACCGCATATGGGATATAGCCGGGATGTATACGATGCCGCAATGGCGGAACTGGATCGCCGCCGTGCAACCGCACAGGCGCAGGCATCGGCTCTTCACGACCAGGCGGTGGCAAAGGATCCCCGCATTTTAGAAATCGAACGTAAAATGGCGCAATCCGCGATTCAGGTTGCGCGTGCTGTTCTGGACGGCAGCGATGTGAATGCGGCAGTGGAACGCATCAAGGAACAGAACCTGTCCCTCCAGACACAGCTGGCTGAAAGGCTCGCCAAGCAAGGCGTGCGTGCCTCCAATTTTGAGCCGCGTTATACCTGTCCGGTGTGCAGCGATACGGGGTATGCCAATCGGCACATGTGCGACTGCCTGCGCAGCCTGCTGTGTGAGCAAGCCTGCCGCAAGCTGTGCCAGGGCAGCGGCGTGAACGACGCCCGCTTTGAATCCCTCAAGCTGGACTACTACCCCACAGCTCCCGATACGCGCACAGGCATCGTCCCCCGCTCACGCATGCAGGAAATCCTCACCTATTGTCAATGCTACGCGAATGATTTCGGTCCCTCCTCCCCCAGCCTGCTTCTGCGGGGGCCGACGGGCACGGGCAAAACCCACGTATCCCTCGCGATTGCCCGCAGAGCGACTCAACGCGGGTATGGCGTGGTCTATGGCTCTACGCAGCAGCTGCTGCACAAACTCGAAAAAGAGCATTTTGGGCGGGCGGAAGGCAGCAGCGAGGACGAAATGACCGGTTGCGATCTGTTGGTTCTGGACGACCTCGGCTCGGAATTTTCCAGCCCCTTTTATACCTCCTGCCTGTATAACCTCATCAACAGCCGCATGTTGTCTGGACGGCCTACCATCATCAGCACCAACCTCGATCAGAGCGAACTGATGGAGCGCTATGGCGAACAGATCACCTCCCGTATTATCGGCACTTTCGTTCCGCTTACCTTCATGGGCAAGGACATCCGGCAGATCAAACTTCAACAAAAAATCTGCTAAGTTTACAACCGCCACAGATAAAGATATCAAATGTGTAATGATCCGGTTACAATCGCGCGAAGATTCTTGACTTTACTTGCCAAATTCGGTACAATGCCTATGTTTCATAATATTTCCTTGTGCCTTTCCTATAATTTGTAATCTTGTATTTGCCATCAATACGCGGATTTGTTATTTCTGATTTGATGAGGCAATAAAACGAAAGGGTGACACCAATGCCAGAGACTATCGGGAAATCCGACAATGGTCGGCTATGTATGGGCTGCATGAATCCTCTGCCGGAGGGCCGCAACGAATGCGGAATCTGCGGCTATGGAGCGAAGGAAAACAACCCAGCGCAATATCTTCCTGTACGTACCGTGCTCTCCGAGCGCTACCTTGTTGGAAAGCTGTTAAAAGCGGAAGGAGATGCTGCCGTTTACCTCGGTTATGATCAGGTGCTCAAGGCTGCCATCATCATCCGGGAGTTTTTCCCCGATACCCTGTGCGAGCGCTCTCCTTCGGGTGAGCTGCGCACCATCAGCGGCTGCGAAAATACTTTTCGGGACTATTATACAAAGTTTCGTAACCATGCGCGCGCCCTCGCCAGAATGCGCGAGCTCACCTCCATTGTTTCGGTTTATGACATCTTTGAGCAGAACAACACGGCCTACACCGTATCGGAATTCTGCGAAGGAATCTCTTTGGAAACACGCCTCAAGCAGTTAGGCGGACATATGCGCTGGGAAATGGCTCGTCCGCTGTTTATACCGCTGATGGCAACTCTCCATTCTCTCCACACCGCCGGCATCTACCATCTGGGCATCAGCCCCGATGCGCTCATCATCGGCACCGACGGCAAGCTGCACCTGCAGAACTTTTGCATTGAAGAAGCGCGCAAGGTCAGCACCGACCTGCGCCCCAAGCTCATTACGGGCTACTCCTCACCCGAACAATACGCCTTCGGACAAAGCACCGGATCCTGGAGCGATGTGTATGCGCTGGCGGCAACCATGTTCCGTACGCTGACGGGCAACCCGCCTCCCGACGGCTCCAAGCGTGCCAAGGACGGGAACGACCTATATGTTCCCACCGAAGTCGCCGCCGAACTGCCGGATTATGTGGCTGCTGCCCTCTTCCATGCGCTGCAGGCCAACCCGGAAAAGCGCATCCACACGATCGAGCAATTCCGTGATCAGTTGTCGACGGCTCCCGCGGTGTCCGCACTGCGCAAAGATGACCATCCGGCCCCGCCAGTGGATACGGTGCAGGAAGACCATGAGGATGAGCCGGTCAAACCAAAAAACAACCGCACCAAGTACGCGTTGCTGATCGTACTGGCTGTTTTCGTGTTTCTGCTTCTGTTGGCGGGCACCGTCCTTCTGCTCATCTTCCCCGACTCCTTCCGAT
>JAEZJA010000135.1 GCA_023415895.1 Bacillota bacterium | reverse complement strand
GTCAACGTTAGCGTCGCTTACGATATCTGCCAACAAGGCCGCGATGGTTGTTTCATCAGAAACACCCTCCAGATTGACCGTCAGCTTACCGTCTGCGACGGTATACGCTTCACTGGCGGTGAATGTGTAGGTTGCGGTTTCGGTGCTTGGAACGTTTACGGTGTCCACAATGGGGGTTTCAGAGGATGCTGTCACGACCTCTGAAACCTCATCCTGAACAGCGACGGGTGTAGAAACGATGTTGTTTGCTGAGAAAACGGTCTGGTTTAACGGAGCAGCGAACACGACTGCATTGGATACGATTAGGATTGATAGTGCAAGAAACAACGAGAGTACTGTGCTTGTCAACTTCTTCAAATCAAGACATCTCCATTCTAGTCAATTTCGTTTTGCAGGCAATGAAATTTGCTAGTTACGAAAGCTCGATAACAATCGGTTCTTCACACAACTCATCAGCGGGAATGCCGCACAAACTCACGAAAGGTCCTTGTGATACGCCGGCAGCATCGAAATGAGCTGGCAGTTTCTCATAGCGAATGGTCAATTCTTTCCGATTGTTGAGCAGGACTGCTTTTTTCGGCACGAAAGTGATGGATGAAAAGGTGATGCAGGTAGCGGATACCCCCTCATACAAATGCAGGTATGTTTTATTGTCCTTACGAACAACGATAAACGGATCGATGGGACTCAAGTCATCGAGGACATACCATCGTCTATCTTCTTCAGTGTCTTCTAAAGCAAGACCAACCGCTTGATACCATTTCCCGATTCTCTCTACCATCTTTCGGGAAACCGGATCAATTGTACCGTCGGATTTCGGCCCGACGTTCAGAACATAACTCCCCCCCATAGACATTATTTTATCTATCGACGACATCAGGAACCGGCAGGAATAGAAATCCTCATTTTTCCTAAACCCCCAACTCTGAATGCCAACCGATTGACAAGCTTCCGTATTCGACCGGAATCTTGTTCCGTCAGGTATTTCCCGTTCGGGTGTCGAGAAATCACCCTTGTCATATCCCCGGTCGTTGATCAGTATATCCGGTACCAATGACCGCACATACTCGTTCATGCTTTCATCAATGTAATAAGGCGAGATATCCCAGAACAAAGAATAGATTTTGCCGTAGTTGGTAAGCAGCTCCGAGAGCTGATGGCGTATGTACTCCCGATACTTCACCGGATCGCTTTTCTCTTTGTTCACGGATTTCCACTGATGAGTGGAAAGTGGATTATAGGCCGACTCATGGTGCCAGTCGGGATTGGAATAATACAGCGACAACAGCATGCCGTGCTTCTCGCAGGCGTCCGCCAGCATCCGCAGCACGTCCTTGCCATAGGGCGTGTTCATGACGTTGTAATCTGTGTATTGGGTATCCCACATACAGAATCCATCGTGATGTTTTGTGGTAAAGCAGATATATTTCATGCCCGCATTTTTTGCCATCAGCACCCACTGCTCCGGGTCATACTTGACGGGGTTGAACTGATGTATCAGCTTTTCATAATCCTTGTTGTCCATATCATCGCGCGCTAAAACTTGCTCATGTTCCTCCAGTTGGGAGTATAATCCCCAATGGATAAACATTCCGAATTTATTCTTCATCCTAAACGCCCCTCGTAACAAATTTGTAATATCTTATGAAAACAGGAATGTTTAGGCATGAATATCCAGAAATCCTGTTTTGTTGTTATGTTGCACCAAAAGTATAAAATTATTGAAATTCCTTGTATTATTAAAGCAGGTGACAATCAATGATTGTCACCGCTTCAATAATCAGACTATTATTTTATATACTTACGATTGAAGGCTGCGACCTGATTTTGATGGGTCTTCAGCAAGGAGTTGATCGCTGTTGCAGGAGCATCGGTCAGCAAAGCGGTGAACTGATTGGCGTTCCACACGGGATCCTGGGGCAGATGCGACTGGACCTCGTTGTAACGCAGTACAGGTGTGGCATTCGCCGCAGCCTGTCTGACTTTCTTTTCATAGGCGGTGTATTCTTTCTCATAGCCATCGACATAGGACTGCCAGCCGTTCATCATGGACAACGCTACACTGGTGGACATGGCAGGGTTTTTGGCGCCAACAGGAACCATGAAGGAATACTGAAAGGAATAGGAGATATGTGTATTCTCGCCGTTTTTGGACGGGAACGGAACGAACTCCCAATAGGTGCCGTCCTTCAGGAATTTGTCGGGACGGCCTTTGGAGTTGTACATGGGCTCAGCGTCAACCTGGAGCATGCCCATAGCGGCTTTTTGGTTGGAATCCACGGCAAAGATCTTGTCCACGTTGGCCAACTGATAGTACCACTGTAAGAAATCCGAGGTGTTTTTGCTGTTCAAGGTGGAGGTCAAAGCGCCGTTAGCGGCAACACTGACGATGTTTTCGGAACCGAAATAGGCGAAGTTACGGGCATAGCAGCCGAACAAGCCGTTGCCGGTCATGGCTTTGGCCACCTGACGGAAGGTATCCCATGTCCAGTTGCCCTCTTCATAATACTGTTTGGGAGTTTTCTGTCCGCGTTCCACAAAGAGGTCAGGGTTAAAGCCTAAGTAGGTACGGCCAACGCCTTCAGAGGAGAAGATGGAGTAGATATGTCCGCCCCAGGCAGCTTCGTTGATGGACTGTTGGCTGATGTATTTCTGGTCAGCAGGGATATAGTTTTCAATGGGCTGAACCAGTCCCACCGAGACGATGTCCGGGAAGGAACCTACCTGATAGAACAAGTCCGGGGATTCGCCGGCGGCAATAGCGGCCTGGAGGTTGGTATAGCCGGCACCGGGATCGACGATCTCATAGGTGCTGCCGTAACGTTTCATCCAGGAATCCAGTCCGGCATAGTGACCCTGAACGATATCGCTCTTGTCGCTCTTATCATAGCCGTACATGATGCGCAGGTGTTTGCCTTTGAATTTGCTGGTATCGATGGTGCTGCTGTTACCGGAAGGACGCGCGATGGTGGGCGTCTCTTTGGTGGAAGTGGTTTTGGTTGTGGTGGTGTTTTTGCCGCCGTCAGCATCTTTTTGAACGCTGGTCTCGCCGGAGGTGTCGGTTTTTTCCGTATCACTCTTGGTCGTGGTGGTTTTCTCTTTGCCGGAAACCTCTACGACTTGCGTGTACTCAACCCATTCGTAGTCGGATTCTGTGGAACCGGATTGGCATGCTGTCGAGAAGATCATGGCTGTGCCTAGCAACAATGCTAACAGTCTTTTGACATTTTTCATAAAGCTTATACTCCTTTTTATATGATAGGGGTTTCCTTACGCGACATTTTATCCTTTTAACCCGGACCGATCTAAGAACTCCGTAAACTTTGTCTGGCAGCAGATGTACAGTATGATCGGCGGAATGATCGCCAATACCGCCATAGCACTGAACAACACATCGTTTTCTCCATAGTTGTATGTCGAGGATGAGCCTATAGTATGGGTGATGTACTTGTTGATGCTGTGCATGAGCAGGTTGGAACTGTCGGAGGTTAAATACAAGCCGGTGATGGCTGTATCGTTCCAGTAGTTCACTACACTGAGGAGGAAAACAACTACGAAAACAGGAATGTTGTTGGGCGTGATGATTTTCACAAAGGTTTGAGCAGCATTACAACCGTCGATCTTTGCGGCTTCTTCCAATCCTTTGGGCATACCCATGAAGAACTGTCTGAACACAAAGATATACAAGCCGGATTGTAAGCCTGCGCCGAAGATAGTGGGGAGAATCAATACGAGTTTCGTATTGATCAAACTGATGCCTTGGCCGGTTATCAGTTTTGCCAGACTGCCAACCCCCAAGAAATTGAAATACCGCATGTTGATGAAGTTGGGAATCTGAGAAATCTGAGGTGGCACCACCACCGTTAAGATCACTAACAAAAACAATAGGTTCTTACCCTTAAAATCAAATCGTGACAAGCCGTACGCCGCCATGGAACAGGTGACCATCTGAAATATGGCACAGGAGAATGTCACAAAAATGGTTCTCAACAGTAAACTCCCGTAGTTCAGGGTCTTATACGCATTGACCAGGTTGACAAACGTGGGCTTTTTGGCCACCCATATAACCGTCTCGTCAAACATTTCCTTGGCCGGGCGTAATGTGACGCTCAACAAACTCAGCA
Source organism: Bacillota bacterium (assembly GCA_023415895.1). Classification (GTDB taxonomy): domain Bacteria; phylum Bacillota; class Clostridia; order Oscillospirales; family Acutalibacteraceae; genus Avimonas. The sequence goes on along the minus strand of JAEZJA010000135.1, from coordinate 2,791 downwards.
CAGGATATAAGACGACATAACTTAAACAGATCATTAAAACAAAAACAAACAAAGCCAATAAAAATTTGGGTGCATGCTTCTTAATTGTCTTTGTATAATCGAAATTGAACTTCGTTTTTTCCAAGATCATACCCTACCCTCCTTTCCACACTAATCCATGTATTTAACCCATCTTGAAACAATGCCGATGACGATCAATGTATAGGCAAACACAATTACGAAATAGCAGCACGAGATGGTCATGGAATCATGTAAGAGTGTCTGTGAGTACCGGTTGATCAACTGTATGATACCGGAGTTGGCATCGGTAAAGGTATCGATGATGGAGTAGACCAAGCACAGCAACGTGATCGGGGACAGCATCGGAAAAGTAACTTTCCAGAAGGTCTCCCATTTTGTCGCTCCTTCAATGGTGCAGACTTCATAGTAGGAACCGGGAATGGCCTGCAGACCGGTGAGGTAAAGAATGATCTGGATGGGCGCTTTCCAGGAGATCTGGAAGATGTTGTTGATGATGCCCATAAGGTTTTCCATGATGCCTGTGCTCAGTCCCATAGAGGACAGCATATTTTTGAGCACACCCTGGATCTCGAAATCCATGCTTATCAGCGCATTATCCGAACCGGAAAGGCTGGGATCCATGCCTGTGGTGGAGATAACCTTGTAAATGACGTCCGCCATAAAGATCATGGGCAGGAAGAAGATGACCCGGAACCACAACCGGCCCGGCAGTTTGGTGTTGAGGGCCAGTCCCACCAACATACTGTAGATGACGATGACGGGCACTTCATAGAGCAAGGTACCCATAACGTCTTTCAGATCCGTCCAGAATTCCTTGTTTGCTGTCAGCAGCTCCTTGTAGTTATGCAGACCCACAAACTCAAATACAAGACCCTCATTACCAAAGGATACGGTATTAAAAGAATAGATGACGGAAGTGACAAGGGGCATAGCGAAAAAGTAGATAAAGCCGATAATCCAGGGGATCATAAAAACGATGCCTATCATACCTTCTCTGTTCGCCAGTTTGGATTTTCTTTTTGTTTGAGCCAACATCATTTATCCCCCCTGTCAAAAACAGCGAAACTTTTCGCCTCTACCTTTGCACCGTCTACAGTAACTTCCTTGTCGTTGTAGTTCACCGCTATGCTGACGCCATTTTCGTATTCGGTGACATACACATTCTCGGCAACTTGTTTGTGTCCGGTGATGGTCTGACCACTGATCTTTTCATAGACTTCTTCGGTTTTGTGATACTGTTCTTTGATATGGTCGGTCCAGTCAGCAACAGAGGAATTGAAGAGATCGTTGTATTCCGAACCGTACAGCACCGAGGCATCTTCCGCCATCAGGGTGTACTTAACGGCAAAACCGGATTCCATAGCCTGTAACATCGCATATTCATAGTCCGAAGCCTGGTTGATGGCTGGCGAGGACATCTGCACATAACCGTGGAACACGATGGAATAGAACGGTATGCTGTGATCCATCATATCGAAATGGTAATTGGACACCGGCGCATTGAAAACATTATCCACATAAGGAACGGTGTAGGCGTTGGCACCGGTCACGGCGAGATTGTCCACACTTTTGCTCATGTTTTCCAGAGTGTTGCGTACAAGGCCCTGCGTCTGATACCGCAGATAGGTCTTATCTTCCGAGAAGTCAGAATAGAGGCTTTCACCGATATTCATCTCAGCCACCGAGCGGATACCCGCCCCGACCACGCTTTGGGTGAACTTCTGGGCAACGTTGCGGAACACGTCGGGAGAAAGAAGATACCACACATTGTCCTCATCAAAGGTCTTGGACGTGAATCGCTTTTTCATCTGCTTGGACAGATCCTGAGTGATCAGCAAGGCCGTATCGGAATAATGGTTGTATCCGTTTCCGTTACGGTAGAGATTCATGAACTCGGTATCAAAGTAGATGTCCACATCCAATGCCTTTGCATCGTTAAGCAAAGAGGTGAGTTTCTTTTTGCCTCCGAGGACTTTCTCCCCGGAAGCTTTGGTGGTAAGCTGGGAGTGCAATCCCCCATCATTCCATCCACGGTACAGCACCGAGAAGTTCTTGACCCCGTCGGCGCCCAGAGTCTTACTCAGCTGTGACACGGTATCGTAATCTGTCAGGGAAGTGACACGATCCAGTTGGATGCCCAGCACTTCCTTTTTGGTGGTTACTGCACCGTAAAGCTCTAAGATAATGGCATCATTTTCTTTGCTTTTCTCAGTCAGCAATCCGTTTTCGATCAGATGCTCCCGATAGCGGATGGCCATGGAGGTGTAATTCGCTTTGTCATTCTCCAAGAAATAATAGGTTACGGTAAAGGCCGAACCGCCGAGGTTGGGCTTGCCGTATTGTTTGAACTTATGGGTACCGTTTTGTTTGATAGTGGTGACAAACACTTCACGGTACCGGAAGGAAGGGTACACTTGGTTGTAGCTGCTGGAAATGCCGCTGACAGAGGCGTTAATAATAGCTTCGGAATCCCCTGAGGTAATCACACCCAAAAGGGCTGTGTCGTTTACCTTGGAGCCGAAAACAGGCAGGTACACCCCGCTGGTATCGTCGTGGCTGTTTTCAGAAGCGGTTTTCAACAGCAGGTCATTGCCATAAACCGATTGGGAATACATCTCGCTGTCGGTTTTCCCGTTGTTAAAATCGATCAACGCGCCAGATCCGTCCGGAACGAACAGATACCCGTTGTCTTTCAATCCTCCCGCAGAGAAAAAGGGCAACACACTCACCGAGATCAGCTTGTACTGTTCCTCAAAGAGTTCTTCAATAT
>JAEZJA010000097.1 GCA_023415895.1 Bacillota bacterium | reverse complement strand
GGGGTTTCCTGCACTGTCCAAGCCCCCTCCCCCCACGATAAAACGCCGTCTTGCTCACCCTCGGCTACCGCGTTCACGTGATAGGAGCCACCCTCTGCCTGTGCGCTGCCGCACAGCACGAGCCGGTCGCCGCAGGCCATCAGGTATTCGGGCGTCAAACCGATGCCAATGCCCCACTTCAGCCAGGGGATTGCGGCCTGCCGCTCCGCCTTGCCTGCCGACTGCACGCAGGCCGTATACGCCTCCTGCCGGTAACCGAGCACAACCGCCTCGCCGCCGACCAGTAGAACATAGTGTCCGGCATAGTCCCCCGAGCTCGCCGCCTGCAGCTGCTCGGTTGTCTTGCCCCTGAGCAGGGTGGTCAGCACGCCCGATACTTCGCGCACGTTACTCTCGCTGGTGGCACTGTCGCCGATGAGCGTATACGCCCTCCCCTGCGCGTTGACCCAAAGCAGGCGGTTATCGCACAGCTGGACGCTTCGGGGACAGTCGCAGCCCAGCAGCGGGTGAAGCTGGCGAACCGCAAACGACTCCTTGTCCGCCGTCAGCGCATACAGCTCCCGCTGCTTCATCACCACGAGCTTGTCCGCCTGCCGGGCCAACACCGTCACCGCCTGTCCCCCGTCGCCCACATACAGACGGTTGGTCTGCGGAAAATACAGCGGTTCATCCGGCTCGCTCCAGCAAACCAGATGGGGGTATTGGGTATTGCCCGACACGAACAGCCGCGTTCCTCCCTGAACCCCGCTGCCGCCGAACCAGGTACTCATGCGCATGCCACAGATGCTCTCACATGCACCTGCATAGGTTTTGGCCGCCGTGATCTCCAGATTGTTGCGCACACCCGCCGCCTCGGGGCAAATCAGCACACCACCCCCCTCGGTCAAATACACGTAGCCGCCTACGCGCTCGACATGGGCCACGCGCCCGGCGACCGACGCGGATGCTGTGCTGCCCGACGGGATGGTATAGGTGGTCGCGTTTCCCGATGCATTGGTATAGGTCACGACGACCTCGGCATCGTCCAGCTGCTTTTCGGGAAGAAAAAAATACCCCGCGTTCCCGCCCATTGTGGTATATCGCGCGCGGAACCGGGACGTCAGCGCATTGCGCGCCTGCACCGCCCTGCCCGTACAGGCCGCCCCGGCGATATTGCTGCTTCCCTCGCCGTCCTCGAGCAGCAGCGGAACATACGCCTGCTGCGTGATATCCACCCACGCGTCTCCCGCATAGGAGGGCTGGGCCAGAATCTGGTGAGAGGTACCCAGCACCGAATGGTTGACAAATACGAGCGCCGCATTGGGCGCGCTGCCCGCCCACTGGTGTCCGCTGTTTTCCACGAGCAGCACGCTGCCGTATTGTGCCTCATCCAGCACAGGGCAGACAACGCTGCGCACCTCGTTCCCGCTGTAATCCACCGTGGACATCACGACTTTGTACAAATGGGAGGTGAAATCTACCATTGTTTCATACACTGTCAAAAACCGCCGTACCACGCCGCCTGTATCCACAATATCCGTGGTGCCTCCGCAATAGGAATCCAGCGGGGTTACCGTCTGCTGTACAGCCGTAGCCGGCAGCGCGTGCATTCCGGGTCGCGTGCGCAGCATACCATTCTTGTGCCAGAAATTGCAGCCGCCCGCCAGGAAATCGTACTCCACATCCCGCTGTTCGATGAGGGATTGCCCCCTCTTCGTGCCTGCCATGGCGGAAAACCTCATACACATTCCCCTTTCCGCCAGATGTTGCGGATGGACCGCGCACATTGGGGAACAGAGGACCGCTTTTGGTTGTAAAGACCGGCAAACAGCGCCTGCGAATCCCCGTCTCCCTCGTTCTGCGCGATCAGCATGGCCACGCCATAGGGCATGATATCGTCGATCGTAACCGGCGACAAACCGATGGGATCGGTCATATGTTCAAGCGCCGTCTGCGGGTTGCCCGCCCTGTCCAGCCGCCGGAGATCGTTATAGATTTGGGTAACGGCGGCTGCCCCCAGCTTGAACAGCTCGGCATCCCGCACGTTGTCCAGATCGCCCAGATGATTGGTATAACCCAGCAGCCGCATCGCGCATTCAAGCACTTCTTTACCCGTTGTCACACGCACCCTCCTTTCGCCTGCCTTACCGGGGGCTAACCCCCGGTAAGGCAGAATTCCACTCATCAATAGACGTACGCCAAAATGCCCGCCTTCATGCTTTCCTTTAGGAAGAGATCGTAATACAGGCGATAGTCGAACTTCCAGGCGTCGGCCTGCTGATTCCGGTCGGGATCAAAGATGCGGATCTTCTCGGTCTTCTTGACCAGTGCGGCCGCACGGCGGGGCATAACCAGAAGGCCGATGCTCTTGGCACTGGACATCGGTGCAAAACCGCCCGCCGTCTGATCGGGCAAGGTCTCGGTCGCTGCCGTTCTGCCGTCATAAAAGGTATACGCCGTCTTCATGCGGCTGTCGGGCACGGGCAGCAGTGCCACCCCGTTGATGGATTTCACCTGCAAGTTGGCGCCGCCCTGTGCAAAATCGCTCAGCGAGATGGTGCGGCTGATTTCGGTTGTGCTCTGGATGGCCGCCCACATGGTGCCGTTGACAAAGGCCACCAGCTCCTCATCGTAGCCCAACTGGTTGTAAACGCCGTTGCAGGCATCCACAAACATCTGGTACGCCTGCGTATCGGGTGTACCCGTTATCGTCTGTGCGTGGCCCGCCGCATAGCCGCCCAGCTTGGACAGCACATACGCGTCCATTTCGGGCACGACCTTGGTGCGCACGAATTCGCCCATCACCTGACCAGCCAATCCGGGAATTCCCGTTTCATCACAGTCCTGCGCGTCGAGCATAAAGCTGCGGCCGCGATCCATGGTCAGATCATACGCCGTGTTAGCTACGTTGATCGCGCCGCGCACAAACCCTGTGTCGCGGTCGTAATTGCCCAAACCCGAAAACTCCACATCGGGAATCAGAACCGTTCCCGCGCCCACAAATTTGGCGCGCAGCGCATTGTCATTGAAAAAGCCGGTCACTGACTTCTGTACGACCGCCTTGTCCAGTTCCCCCGTCATTTTCTCCGAAAGTGCCACAGTATTCATAGTCATTTTCTTTCCTCCCGTTTCATTTGTTTATTGAAGTGCCTGATAAAACGCCTGCTCAAACGAATCCAGCTCGGGTGCGGGCAGATTGTGTGCGCCGCCGAGCGAGCCGGTCGAGCGTGCCGCCGCCGCCTCCTGCTGCGCCCGCTCGTGATTGCGTCGCTGCATATCCCGGTACTCGGTGCGCAGGTAGGCATCCAGAAGCGGAATGTTTTCCTGTGCAGCCAGTGTCAGCACCGCGTCAGGAACGTCGGAAAAGCGTGCAAAGCGTCCGGGCACTTCGGTCTCGAGTATCCGATACTCCTCGGCAAGCCTTTGCTGCCATTGTCCCCTCTGCTCAATCTCCTCCTGCTGTTCCCTCTGCTGTTGCTCTGCCCGGCTCTGCTCATAACGACGCTGACGCTCCGCCTTTTTGCCTTCAAGCAGCTGATTTGCCGCCATCTCGTTGCCGCCGCATTCCTCCACCAGCTGACGGTAGAGCCTCTTGTCGCTGCTGAGCATCAAACCGTCAATCAGCTGCCCCACCGTCTGGCCGTGCGCCTCGGCCAGATAGCGCAGCTTGTCGTGACTGGCGCGAAAGCTGTCCCACTTGAGTCCCATCTCCACAAGAGGTGCCGCCTCTTGGGATGTGTAGGACCGCTCGTGCTTGTTGAACTTGACACGCACAAAGGCCGCCGACTGCACCTCGTCTGGTGAAGGCTGTGCCGCCGTTTGGCCGGCATCGGTCTCGCCGTTCTGCTGCGCTGCCGTATCGAGCTCCTGGGGTGCTAGTTCCTGTGTGCACGGGGCATCCGCCTCCTCTGACAGGGCGGCGGGCTGCTCGTTTTGCATGATTTGTTCCATTCTTGTCTCCACTCCTTTCCCGCTCTGGCTGGCGGGTATTTCATCGTCCTTGGGGACGAATCCACCGTATTTCGGGTTATTCGCTGAAAAAGACAATACATGTTTTGTCTTTCGGCTGTCCATACTAAAGAAAGCCAAAAACCTTATGAAAGGA
>JAEZJA010000039.1 GCA_023415895.1 Bacillota bacterium | reverse complement strand
AGGCGTCAGGCCTGTCTGCAGGCTTGTTCGTTGGGAAAACTAAAGCGGATGGGTTACACAGTTGAACGCAAAAAGCGCCGGTAAAAAATTGCCGGCGCTTGCAAACTGCTGAATTTTAGTACGCTTACTATATTGATCCTTGCCCATAGCAGGGGCAGGCATGCGCCCTTACGATGGGCAAGAACGCAGATATCAATTACACTGTTGAACCGATTTAGACAATTTGGAAAATGTAAAACTTGAGATAATCCGTTTCGGGGACGTTCCACAAAACGGGATGGTCGGGCGACTGCTGGCGCGCTTCGACCTGGCGCAGCGAGACACCGGCATCTGTGGCCGCGGCGTGCAGCATCGTGCGGAAGAGTTCGTCGGTCATGAAATGCGAGCAGGAACAGGTCGCCAGATACCCGCCCCGGGGCAGCAGCTTCATCGCCCGCAGGTTGATCTCCTTATAGCCGCGCACGGCGTTCTGTGTCGCCGCGCGGGACTTGGTGAAGGCGGGTGGATCAAGAATGATGAGGTCATAGGGATGGCCGCTGATTTTGGGCAGCAGGTCAAACACGTTTTCGCACACAAAGTCCATGCGGCCGTCCAGATCGTTGAGCCGTGCGTTGGCAGCGGCAAGATCGACCGCTTGCTGCGAAATATCGACAGCGGTCACATGCTCAGCTCCGGCAGCCGCCGCGTTGAGGGCGAAGGAACCCGTATGGGTGAAGCAGTCGAGCACCCGTCTTCCCTTGGACAGACGAGCGACCGCTTGTCGGTTGTATTTCTGGTCGAGGAAAAAGCCGGTTTTCTGTCCGTTCTCAAAGTCCACGGTATAGCGGATGCCGTTTTCGGTCAGCGTCAGCTGGTTGCTGTCGCGTCCGCCGCAAAACCAGCCCTTGTTTTGCTCCAATCCTTCGTGCTGGCGCAGTCCCACGTCGTTGCGCTCATAAATGCCGTCGATCACCTGCCCGTCCTCACGCAGTACCTTGAGCAGAAGAGGGAATATGACTGGCTTGAGACGCTCCATGCCCAGCGACAGCGTTTGGGTGACGAGCACCGATTCAAAGCGATCGACCGTCAGGCCGGGAAATTGATCGGCTTCCCCGAAGATCACACGACAGGCGTTGCAGTCGTTGCCCATGACCGTGCGGCGGTAGTCCCACGTATAGCGGATGCGCCGTTCCCAAAAGGCCTCGTTGATCACATCGTTGGCATTGCGGGTCAGCAACCGAATGCGGATTTTGGAGGTATTGCTGATAAAACCTGTGCCGATGTAATGTCCACGCTGGTCGACTACGTCGATCAGTCCGCCGTTTTCATAGTCGCCGCTGATGGCTGTGATTTCGGTATCGTAGATCCAGGGATGTCCCGCTTCGCAGGACGTCTGGGCTTTGCGCGAGATCGTCGCGCGGGCATATGATCTTTGTTGTTTCATAAGCATGAACAGCAGCAGATCGCCGTCCGCCTATAGGCAGGACAAGTGCGGCCTGCTGTTCCTTTATCATAATAATTAGTGGTTGTTGCGACGGCTGCTGTCAGGAGGCAGCGGTTGCTGTCGTCAGAGGAGCGGCGGGTTTTGTGACCTCGGACCCCTGCAGATACTGGGCACTCGCATATCCTGCACCATTAGGCCCATCCTTGAAAGCAATTTTGAACCAATCGCCCTCTTTCCCCAGAACGGTGACCTTATCCCCTACATACAGAGCACCAATGCCCTTGTAATCGGTCCCTGGGCCGCTGCGAATGAGAACGCCGTCTCCGTTACACCAGGCGACTGATGTAATCTCCACGGGCGCGGTCGTGGCAGGTGTCGTCGCGGTCGTGGTCATCACCGAGGCGGCCGTGGTAGATTCGGCGGTTGTCTGCGAGGTCGAACCCCCCGCCGAGGAGGAATTGTCTTTATTGCAGGCAGACAGTGCAAATACGGCCGCGAGAGCGGCGATGGCGCAGGCTGTTCTCAGCACAATCGTATGACGAGTTGAATTTTCCACAATCCTTCATCTCCCGTGTTGTTCAATCTTGATTCCGTTGCGTTAACTCTTATTCTACCACAGGCGGGGCATAAATAAAAGCCGCAAACGCAAATTTTCCGCATGGAGTTTCCTTGAGGGATTGTACCGGCAAAAACTCTATGGTAAAATACGAGCAACGGAAAATACAAGAGGGGAGCGGGTATGGTGATCTGGGATACACAGCGCGCGCTTACCTGCTGCTTTACGGGTCACCGGCCGAATAAGCTGCCTTCGGGCTACCGGCAGGATACGGACGCCCTTGCGCCACTGCGCATGGCGCTGCGGCAGGCGATTGTGCAGGCGGCGGACAACGGTTATCGCTCCTTTTTGTCTGGCATGGCACTCGGGGTAGATACCTGGGCGGCAGAAGAAGTTCTGGCCTTGAGGGAGGCGGGTCGCGAGGTGCGGCTGATTGCCGCGCTACCCTGCCCGGGGCAGGATTCCCGATGGACGGCCACCGACCGCGATCGTTACCGCGAAATGCTCGAACGGGCGGATGAGGTGCACACGCTCAGTGACCGGTATACGCCTTTTTGCATGGGCGCGCGCAATCTATGGATGACCGAGCAATCCTCCCTGCTGATTGCCGTTTTTGACGGCAGCGTAGGAGGAACAGCCAATACCGTTGCTCACGCCCGACGGCAGGGGCTGCACATTCTGCGTATCCATCCACGAACGGGAGAGATCCTTTCAATAGAAGAAACAGAGTAAAAACCCATGCACTTTATTATAATAAAGTGCATGGGTTTTTTAAACCATAAATATTGCATAGAAATGATTTCAAAACAATTTTACAGATTAACGAAATAAACTATTGCGTTTGACAAATCCTTGCATTATAATGAGGATAGAACATTTGGAAAGGTTAGGGTTTGCCTCATGATGACCGGAGCTATGGCCATGGT
>JAEZJA010000165.1 GCA_023415895.1 Bacillota bacterium | reverse complement strand
CCATCGGCCATCTTGGTCAGGGTTTCATATTTTTTCAGTTCCAGCACGGCGGCGTCGACACCGGCCTCTCGCAAGGCGCGCAGTCCGTCCGCTTCAGCTTTTTTGGATAGGTAGATGGCCTTGGCTTCGCCTTCGGCGCGGGCAATCCGGGCATCCCGTTCGCCTTCGGCGGCAAGAATCATGGCCTGTTTATCGCCCTCAGCACGCGTAATCGCCGCGGCTTTATGTCCTTCGGCCTGCAGCAGCGTTTGCCGACGGTCACGCTCGGCTTTCATCTGCTTCTCCATCGCGTTCTGGATTTCGGCAGGCGGGATGATGTTTTTGAGTTCCACACGGCTGACCTTGATGCCCCATTGATCGGTGGCATCGTCCAGAATCGCGGTCATTTTGCCGTTGATGGTATCCCGGGAGGTCAGGGTTCCGTCCAACTCCATATCGCCCACTATGTTGCGCAAGGTGGTGGCGGTCAGGTTCTCCAGAGCACTGAGGGGATTGACCGCGCCATAAGCGTAGAGCTTCGCATCAAAAATCCGGAAATAGACCACGGTGTCAATCTGCATGGTGACATTGTCCTTGGTGATGACCGGCTGGGGCGAAGAATCCAGAACCTGTTCCTTGAGGGTGATCCGTTTGGCGATCCGTTCCACAATGGGCAGCTTCAAATGAATCCCCGCGCTCCAGGTTGTGCGGTACTTGCCCAGCAGCTCTATCACAAATTCAGTGGCTTGGGGAACGATGCGGATGCAGGAAAAGAGCAGTGCCACAACGGCGATTGCTAGGATGACAAAGAAAACTTCCATGACGATGATCTCCTTTCTGTCGGTTATAGGACTGTTTACATTTTAACATACCAAGCCATCGCAAGCAACCAGTATGCGCTTGTCGAAATAAAAAGAGGAAATAATTGCGTTGCAAAGTTGCTCATACGGCGGGAATTCTACCATTACATGCCGAAAGGTCGTGAAGATTGGTTAGGAGAATCCGTATGGTGCTCAAAAGCTCGTTTTTGCGTAAGGCCAGATGTCTTGTATGCCTGTTTTGTATCGGTGGGTTTCTTTATAACGTTATAGAGATTCTGTGGAGAGGGTATACCCATTGGAGCATGTTTTTTGCGGGCGGTGCCTGTTTCACACTCATCGGGCATATCCAGCGCGTGTGTAAGCACAGCCTGTTTGTGCGGTGCGCCTATTGCGCCCTTGCTGTGACCCTAGTGGAATTCATCAGCGGCTGCATTGTCAATCTGTGGTGGAAGCTCAACGTTTGGGATTATTCGGATATGCTCCTCAACGTCAAGGGGCAAGTCTGCGCGCTTTACAGTGTGCTGTGGGGAGGATTAAGTGTGATTGCTATGCCGATCTACCGCCGTCTGCGCGCTCTGATCGACCGCCCGAATAGGCATGTGTCCGCCGTCCGCAAGAAAGCAGGCTGACACCCAGTCATTTATGGTAGCCGATGGTCAGCGTGTGGCGTCTGTCAGGCCATTTTGGGGACATTGCGCCTTGAGAGGGCATTCCTCACAGCGAGGGGAGCGTGCGGAGCAGATGTCTCTGCCAAACAGCACCAGCCGGTGGCAGAAGGCGTTGCTTTCCTCGGGCGGCAGCAGCTCCCGCAGCGCCATCTCGACTTTGTACGGGTCTTTGGTCGAACAAAGACCCAGACGGTTGGCGATGCGGATGCAGTGGGTATCGGTCACGACGGCCGGTTTGCCGTAAACATCACCACAGACAAGGTTGGCCGTTTTACGCCCCACCCCCGGCAGCTTGGTCAGTTCTTCGACGGTATCGGGAATACGCCCGCCGTACACGTCGCGCAGCATGCGCGTCATAGCGACGATATCCCGCGCCTTGGTTTTATACAGGCCGCAGGAGCGGATGTATTCACCGACCTCCGCTTCATCCGCCAGGGCAAACGCTTCAAGTGTGGGATAACGCTCAAACAAAGCGGGGGTAACCAGATTAACCCTCGCGTCGGTGCATTGTGCCGACAGCCTTGTCGCAATCAGCAACTGTAGGGCATCGTTGTACATAAGCGAGCAAATCGCGTCGGGGTATCGCTGCTTGAGTGCCTCGATGGCCATCAGCGCCGTTTTTTTTGTATGATAATCTTTCATGAGCATCCTCAATTCGTTTTTTGTTTGTATGGAGAATGACTGCTTCTATTTTACCTGAAAATCCGGATTGGGTCAATGTCACAGGCAGCCAAGTTTGTGCCTGTAGGCAGCCAAGTCTTGTATTCACCGCCGCATGAGGGTACAATAGATGCAGAACGTTTGGAGGTGCGACCTATGCCGGAGAGTTTTGCTCCCATTGCCGATGAAAATGCCCGCGTGTTGATTCTGGGCACGATGCCGTCCGTGGAATCGCTGCGCCGTCAGCAATATTACGGCAATCCACAAAATACCTTCTGGCGCATTCTGTTTGCACTGTGGGACAAGCCTCTGCCCGAGGACTATGCCGATCGCTGCGCCTTTTTGCTGTCAAAGCAGCTCGCCCTTTGGGATGTACTGGGAAGCTGTGAGCGGGAGGGGAGTGCAGACACGGCCATTGAGTCGCCTCAGTCCAATGATTTTGCGGCGCTGGCTGACCGCTGCCCGCATCTGCGCGGCCTTGTATTCAATTCGCGCAACGCCCAGGTATTTTACGAACGGCTTGTAAAGCCTGATCCCTTTGCAGGATGTGCGCGGCTGCAGTTGCCCTCGACAAGTCCGGCGCGGGCTATGCGTTTTGAACGCAAGCTGTCTTTATGGCGGCCACTGCGCACATTGCTTGAAAGTACAACAGCACCGGAAGAGGACGGCGAATAGTCGAATTGGTCTGAATCGGTCTGAAAAGGTTAAATCTTTTGCAATTCTGGGGTTTACTACTTGCACTCCTATACAAAAAGATGGTATATTAAAATCAATATTGTTTTTTCAAAGGAGATCGATGCCATGTACTCCA
>JAEZJA010000207.1 GCA_023415895.1 Bacillota bacterium | reverse complement strand
GCCGGTTTACCCTGCTGCAGCTTGGCAACAAAAGCATCAAACTGCGCCGTGCCCATACACGCGGACAAGGCAGAAATCGCCGCAGGGTTTGAGGTGGCACAAACGCTGAACTTCGTCCCCGTGTTTACCAACGGACGCAGCTTGCAGTCATAGATCGTCCCTCGCGCACTGGCTGCGGTGACGCTCACACTCGACTGCTGCTGCGCCGCCTGCAAAATTGATCGCCGTCCGGACAGGTCATACACCCGCAGCATCAGTCCCACCATGAGCAAAAGCACGACGGTAAAGGTGATAACCACCCGTCTTCGCATAACGATCCCCCATTTCATATACTGGTCAGGTAAGGATAGTTTGCCCATGATTGGCGCATGTAAGCACGGGATTCTCCTTTTCCCTTGAAAAGACTTGTCACAAATGGTATACTCGCCTTGACGAATACCGATTCATTTCGACAAAATGAGGGTGCATTATGCCTGTTGTATCCATAAAGAGCCTGATTCGCCGTTTTGTCCACACGCTGGATACCCGCCTATCAGGAAATTCCATTCATTTTCGACAAATCGTTGCTATCACTGTGCCCCTTTTGGTTGATCAATCCTTCATCGTTCTGACGAGCCTTCTGAACACTGCCATGATCAGCTCGTCGGGAGAGGCGGCGGTTGCCGCCGTCAGTATGATCGATGCCTTAAACATATTTTTGCTCAATGTCTTTGTGGCACTTTCCACCGGCGGCACGGTGATTGTCGCACAGTATAAAGGTGCCGGCCACGACAAAAACGTGCCCAAAGCGGCGGCACAGGCCGTATCCGCGGTAGCCATTGCCGCTCTGGTGATCAGTATTGCTATCACGCTGCTTCGCGGTCCGCTCGTGTCGCTGCTGTTCGGTAAGGCAGCGCCGGATGTGTTGGACAACGCACAAATTTACCTACTGGGCAGTGTTCTGTCCTACCCCTTTATCGGTATCGTTGATGCGGTATGCGGCGCCCTGCGTGGAGTGGGTGAAACCCGTTCCTCTCTGCTGTTGTCTTTGCTGACCAACGGCTCCTATCTGTTGCTCAACGTCTTGTTTATCAATATTCTCCAAATGGGCGTAGTGGGACTTGTGACTTCTCTTGTTATCGCGCGCGTCTTCGGTATGCTATGCGCGTTGATTTATATGCTCAAGATACACAAGACACTCCAAGTCCGGCTGAAGGATCTCATCACTCTCAACCTGAACATGCTCAGGAAGATTTTCCTGATCGGCATTCCCTTTGCGGCGGAACAGATCTTCTTTAACGGAGGCAAGCTGCTCACGCAGACCTTTATTGTAGAACTAGGTACCGACTCCCAGACCATCTATGCCATCAGCAGTTCCATCAGCGCGATGTTCCAAATTGGCGCATCTGCCTGCTCCCTCGCGGTCATTCCCGTCGTGGGGCAATGCATCGGCAACCGTAATGTTGCCGATGCGCGCAAATCCATTCGGGTGTTCCAACTGCTGAGCATTGGTTCCTTTTTAGTGATCGAAGCCATTCTTCTGCCGCTGCTCAACCCCCTCATCGGCCTCTTCTCCCCAAGTCCACAGATTGTTTCCACGATCAAGATCCTATTATGGGAGGTTGCTATCGTCGATCCGCTCATATGGTCAGCCAGCTTTGTTACCCCCGCCGCCCTACGTGCCGCCGGGGACGCCAAATTCACATCCGTCACTGCCCTGCTGACCATGTGGTCGGTGCGGGTGGTGCTTGGGTATGTGCTGGGCATTGTACTGGGATTCGGTATTACCGGCGTATGGTCTGCCATGATTATCGAATGGTTCGTCCGCGCATTGCTATTCCAGCTGCGCCTTCGTTCGGACAAGTGGTATCGCCACCAGCTGGTGGATTAACGGGCGGTCTATAGGCCGCTCTTCAACAAACGAGCACGGGTTCCCTTCAAGCGGGAATACCGTGCTCGTTTTGTTTTATTAACCGTTTCAGCAGCCACTGTACTGAAAAACGGCCAAGCTGGCTGTATAAACATTCGGCAGGAGATGAGCATACTATACGTTGAGCGGCTTCCGAGCAGTCTTCTCCAAAGAAAGCGATGTCGGATTAGCTCGAATTATGAACCTACGGAATGTTTGACATTTCTATCCATATGCACTAGAATGGAGGTAGTTCATTATGTTTGAAAGGATACTTAGCTACATGATAAAAGTCATAGCTCCCCGGCGGCAAAGCAGAAGCGTGATCCGCAGAAGCTTAAGTATTATTGAAAATGCAAATTACAGAGGAACGAAGGCGGAAACGGACAAACGCCCGTCTCCTTTGTCTGCGTCCATCATTCAGACTGCAACCTATGGTGTCAACAAAAAGTCGGAAAAATGAAATTGTTTTAAGGTGATAAAGCCATGGCCGTCCAAAACAAAACCGGTGAGAGTTTTTTGCATGGGCTCTATACAATCTTCAAAAAGCATTGGATCTGGAACACCATCATTCTCTTTCTGCCGTCGATCTGGTTTCCCCTCATCATCAATCAGTTCGGCAGCGCATTACTCATGACCTATACCCAAGGCGGCAAAACGAGTCTAACTGTATTCGGCATCCTATCCACGCTGCTGGTCTATCTGCTCGTACTTGTCCTGCTGCTCCTCAATAGCAAATCGGCAAACCGTGAGGAGTTGCGCAATCAGGAACAGCTCAACGCCATCCGCTCGAGCTATGAACAGCTCAACTACATTATCTCCTGCATCAACAATATCGGCAACAATGAGCTGAATATGATTCTCAACGGCTTGGCTTACCCTGGGGAAGATCTCGATCATTCCAAGCAGATTGAGATCATCCTTCAAAAAATTGCCGATTGCCTCGCCAATGTTTCCAAAATCGAATCCAAAAAGATAAATGTCACACTGGCCTTTAAGCTTACCGATTGCTGCAAGCCCTGGTGCTGGTCGGAGTACAGTCGGACAGACGGAGGTCTGCCGTTGGAAACACTTTTGTCCAACGATCGGACAACCTTTCATCAAGTCTCATCCGGCAGCCGGGAATTTATATTTTACAACAGTAAAATCAAAGCCGAAGAAAATGAGCATTACGTTTTCGATGCCAAAGACAAATCCTACCGCAACGTCGGCTCCATCATCTGCAAAAAGATCAACATCGGCAGCTCCGAAAAGACCTATATTGAAGCCGTTTTGTCCATTACCACCTACGGGAAGAAATTCGTCCCCGATGACAATGAGAACTTAATCGAAATTGTGGAATCCAACATACGCGATGTGATCATCCCCGAATTCGAGCTGCACATTCAGATTGAGCTGGCACAGATCTATCTGCAAAAACTGCAATACGAGTTGGTTGAAGACGAAATGAACCTCACCCAATCGTTGGTATAGTTGGTCGGCCATAGTAACCGGCACTCACAGACTTCTCGCCGCCGGGAAGTCTTTTTCTTTTTATGCGTTCGCCGATGGAGGCTGATGAGTGGGGGTACAAACCGTTTGTTTATTCGGCAATTTTGCTCGTTTGCCGCTGAGCCATGACCAGTCGGTAATAAATCCCTTTTTTCTTGAGCAGCTCCATATGAGAGCCGACTTCGGCTATTTTACCCTGATCCAGAACGACAATACGATCCGCACTGCGAAGCGTGGACAGCCGATGTGCAATCGCGATGGTGGTTCTCCCCTTTATCAGCCGGTTCAGGCTATCCTGAATGATCGATTCGGTCTCCAAATCGAGCGAACTGGTGGCTTCATCAAGAATAAGAATATCCGGGTTTTTAATAATCGCTCTCGCAATGGACAGACGCTGCCGTTCGCCGCCCGATATGGAAAGGCCGCTTTCCCCGATAATTGTGTTGTACCCATCGGCCGTCTGCATAATAAAATCGTGCGCATTGGCGGCTTTGGCTGCTGCAAGGACCTCTGCCGCCGTCGCGTCGGGTTTTGCATACGCAATGTTATCATAAATGGTCCCGGCAAAAAGGAAGGTATCCTGAAACACGACCCCAATATTTTCGTGTAAATAGGAGGGCTCTAGTTCGCGAATATCGGTATCGTTAATACAAATTTTCCCTTGGCTAGGATCATAAAGACGCATGAGTAAATTGATTATCGTGGATTTTCCCGCACCCGAACGGCCGACAATGCCGATCATTTCACCCGGATGTATATCGATACTAATATCTTTCAGCACCGGTTCATAGGATTTATAGCCAAAAGAGACCTTTTCAAAAGAGACCTTTCCCGAAACAGGAATAACCTTCGGGTTGTCAATGGTTGTGATATCTGGTTCCTCATCGAGAATTTCAAAGACCTTGATCATGCTGGTCATGGCATCGGCCAGCCACCTTGGAAAGGAGACAATCCACCGAAGGGGTCCGTAGATATTCCCAATATACATCGTAAACTGCACCAGCACGCCAAAGCTGAGCGTCCCATTCAAGATATCGCGCCCGCCGAAATACAAGACCAGAAATTCTCCGATTCCTGTAAAGAAGGTCATCAGCGGAAAAAGCCGTGCCCACAAGGCTTCATTATCCGAGGACACCTGTGCGAGCTCCCGTGTGGCATTGGAGAATTTTCGTATCTCCTCGTCCTCTTTCCCAAACGATTTCACTGTACGTATGCCCTTGATGATATCGTGCAGAATCGACTGGCATTTTGAGTTTTTCCTCCACTGGCGTTCGTAACGTGTGTTAATCAGCCTCCAAAAACGGGACATGGCAATCATAACGATGGGCACCGGAAGAAAGACCAACAGTGTAAGCTTGAGATTGGTGAACAGGAGAATAATCAGAACGATAACAAACAGTATTACCTGTTCGACCGCCCAGCGACCACCATCGGATAAAAAATCCTTAATGGTATTGGTATCCTCGGTGACACGCCGTATCAGATCACCGGGAGTGCGTTTGGAAAGGGAATTCATCGACAAGTTCTGTATCTTTTCGTAAGTTGTATTCCGCAAGTAGTTGGCAAATTCGATACTGGCTTTGTTGTACACTCTGGAGCTCAAAATAAAAATAACTTCACCCAGAGCTCTGACCAAAAACATCGCGCCCGCCAGCAGAAGAATCTGTGCCGTTGTACCGATCATTGGCTCGAGGTAATCATTAATCAAGATGCGACTGAAATAGGGTACAAGAAGGTACAGTACCGACGATAGAGCCAGAAAGATTTCCGCCGGAATGATTTCTTTTGCAAAGGGACGCATGAGCTTCAGTGCTCGTTTCAAGACGCCTACTTTGTTATAGCAGAACAGGCAGACATTCATGCCTTCTATGAAGGGCCTGCCGCATCGTTCACAGACTGGTTTTTCAACCGTTTGGGGTATCGCCGCCTGCTTAGTCTGTGTATAATAATTGACTACCTTACAAAATTCGCCCGCCTGCTTCAGGGAAGACATGGTGAAACGGCACAGGAGTTGTTCATTCCCGTCTTTCCTCTTTGCGTAGAGCAGCCCGCAGCCGACACCGGCAATCACATTGGCCTCGTCCACCTCGTCTGCCGAGAGTGTCCGCCACACGTTCTCACCGATGCGCGACTCGATCAGTCCAGATTCATCAAAGCTCAGCCTTCCGTGGACTGGCTGCATCCTGTCATCCAGATCATAGTCAAAGCTGTATGTTCTCAGCATGTTGTGCCGCCTTTCTCATAAAGCCCAATCCTTCCAACGTCTGCATTGAGCAGCTAGAACAGGTAGGGCTGCAGACGTTTCAAGCTTTTGCTGTCAAGACCGGACAGTGCGTTGATTACGTACCTGTTGCCGTCAACATCAAAAATAATCAGTCTGTCCTCGTCAAGCAAGCGGATATTTTTGCTCACATCTTTGACCGCACATGTTTTTTCAAACACATGGCCATCCTTCGAAATCACCAGTTGAAAATAGACGTAACCCAACTTATCCTTGACCGACTTCACTTCTTTTACATTGGGGCAGTAATAGCGATGCTCCAGTTCCTCCAAGACAATGCGCTGCTGTGCCTCGTTCAGTTCCAATACCGACCGAATCATACCGATTTCCTTATTATCCTTGTCGGCAACCGAGATGTATTCTAGTGGGTGGCCGACGGGAAGCGCCCGCCTTAGGGAAATCCGATTATATTCGTTATCCCCGTATTTGAGTCCCGTAAATCCTCCGGGGGAGACATAAAACTCCGCTTTATCAAGATCGAGCAGTCCGATATCAATCGCATCGGAAATGCTTGCTGCCTGTGGCTTGAATGTAGTTTCCATGCTTAAGCCTTCCCTTTCTATGCCTTTATGCATCCATGTTAATCACTTTGAGACCTTCCAGTTGAATGGTATAAAGTTTGTAATACTCTCCCTTTTTTAACATGAGTTCTCTGTGTGTCCCGCTCTCGACAACCTTGCCTTCGTTGATAACGGCCAGGCTGTCCGCATCGCGCAGGGTAGATAATCTGTGCGCAATGGCAATGGTTGTACGGCCAGTTTGAAGTTTGGAAAGCGCCTGTTGAATGCTGGCTTCCGTTTCGGTATCCATCGCGGCGGTCGCTTCGTCTAGAATCAATATGGACGGGTTCTGCAAAATGGTGCGCGCAATGGATAAGCGCTGCTTCTCTCCGCCCGACAGTTCCTGCCCTCCCGCACCAACCTTGGTTTCATAAGCGTCGGGGAGATTCATGATAAATTCATGCGCGCAAGCCACTTTTGCAGCCCGAATAATATCTTCCATAGTGGCATCGGGCCGGGAATAGCGGATATTGTCGGCGATGGTGCCGATAAAAAGGTAAATGTCCTGTGAAACGATTCCGATGCTCTGCCGCAGCTGCTTGAGCGAAAGCTGCTTAACATTCACACCATCAATCAAGATGGAACCTTCCGTCACATCATACAGCCGAGCTATCAGATTTGCCAAGGTGGATTTTCCCGCGCCAGTTTTGCCTACGATGCCCAGCATACTTCCTGCTTTGACCGATAAATTCAGCCCTTTAAGTACCGGAGTGGCCGGATCGTATTCGAATTTGACCTCTCGAATGTCGATATCGCCTTGGATTGTATCCAAAATAACCGGATTTTCAGGCTCAGCAATGTCCGGCTTGGAATCGATAATCTCAAATACACGCTGGGCGGAATCAACACAGCGAGCCCACCAGTTGGATACCCACGACATAAATTCCAACGGCCCGTATAACATCGACAAATAAGCGATAAATGTCAGAAGCGTGCCCAAGGTAATCTCGCCGCGCAAAACCATGATTCCTCCGACTGCGGTGACGATTACCTGTCCCAAAAACATGAACAAATAGATGAGCGGAAAAGCTGTAAAGCCTGTATTGCTCGATTTCACATCAACACAAGTGAGCTTATCGCCAACGGCAGAGAATCGTCTGGATTCCTCCTCTTCTCGTGCAAGCGCTTTTATGACGCGCTGCCCATTCACCGAATCACTGACCAGGGAATTGAGTTGTGAGCTGTACATCCAGTTTTTGTGATGAAAGCGGCGGAAAACACTCCATAAAAAGCGAAACATCCCAATCGCAATCGGCAGAATGACAATGCAAACCAATGCCAATCGGATGTTGAGCACGCACATCAGGGTGATCACGCCGATAAAGGTTAGCGCGTTGACAATGACATAGGGAAAGCCATCCACAAAAAACCAATAAATGTTGTTGGCATCCTTGTTGACGCGGTTCATCAGAGATCCGGTGTGCTTTGATGTGTAAAATCCCACCGATAAGCGCTGCATCGCTTCAAAGATTTTGAGCTTGAGATCATAAACAATCCACGGCACGGTTTTCGCGAGAACATAGGAATACAGAATATTGAGTGCCACATTGACCGCACGAACCGCAAAGATCAGCAGGACGGTTGCAAAAATCATCCCGTAATAGCGGCCTCCCTGGGTCAGCACATCGTCAAACAGGAGCTTGGATCCCACAAGCGGTGAAAAAATGGAGAAGGCAGTGCCGGCCAGCATCGTGAGTAAAATGCACGCCACTTTGCATTTGTAATGTCCAAAAAAGCCCATTAGACGTCGGGTTATCCGAACTTTATCCATGCACTTTGGGCAGATTTTGTGTTCGGGTTCGGGATAACGCGTGCCGCATTTGGGGCAAAACCGTTCCTCTTGTATGGGTACATCCTTTAACGGAGAAACGCCCTCTTGGATGTTGTGGATCACTTTTATTAGGTGCTCAATGTCTGCAAGAAACCCCACCGAAAAAAGCATCAGTATGCTGGCATAGCCCTCTTTTTCATGACAGAGACGGCCTGTGGACAGCAGCCGTTCGCTCGTCAGCTCACCCATCTCGCTCAACACATACTCCTGCAGCTGATGCGTTTCGTAAAGGGCAACCATTCTGCGTGCCCCCGACGTTCTCACTACCTTCTCCTCGCCATAAAGAATATACAGTTTGTCTTTGCTGACAGCTGTATAGACATCCGCAGTATCGCTCTCCGGGGTCAGATCTGTATGTATGGCATAAACAAAATCCCTCGTATCCACTCCTTGTGCTTCAAAAGCCTTCACTATATAGTCGGATATTTGTGTTTCCATTATCTTCCCTCCAAAAAAGAAAAAGCGAGGTTTTTACAACCCCGCTCCGATATAAAAAAGCGTGGCCAACCACCAGCACAAAAGTGCGGGGTCAATCCACGACCACACAACACAATCATGCTTTTT
>JAEZJA010000160.1 GCA_023415895.1 Bacillota bacterium | reverse complement strand
ATCGGATATGGCGCTGGATTAATGACCACGAAAGAATTGTCTGCTCAATGATGATTGCGGCGAGTATTCTTGTGGGGGCTGTCATCATTGCCGGCAGTCAGTGATGGTGAGAAATGGCAAAATTGATATTTTAACAGAAACGCAAAAAAGACAGGTTTGAAACCTGTCTTTTTTGATGAAAAAGAGCAACATAACGGTGCGTAAATAGTGGTAAGAAAAGCGAAAAGGTGCGTCAAAATAGGAGTTTGTCTTTTGGCGTCTTGTTTTATCTGCAATCGATTATTGGGTGTTTAAGTCAAGATTGTATATTCCATATCCGGCTTCGTTTTTTACAATTTCTATCGTGAATTCAACTGTATTTTCTCCTACCATTGTTTGCATTGTCAATTCATACGTCGAACCATCTACGGTGCTATCGTAGAGAGAAGAGGAGAAGCCTGTATATTTTTTAATTTCTATACCTTCTTGAAAGTCAATACTTTTTTCTTCTTCGACATTCAGGAAAAAGTTTTCTAAGTCATCTGGGCGTTCTGGGTGAAGCAAGGTTTCTGCTTTGCTGTAATCTTCGTCAACAATAGCGGCAAAGAACTCATTAATATGCGCTTTTGCTTCAGAACCTTGTATTCCTCCTTTGCATGAAGAAAGAACAAAACTACAGGAACATAAAACGATTGTAAATATAAAATTTTGAAGTATCTTTTTCATACACTGATATTCCTTTCTAATATATTTCCAAATCTAGTTTAATTTGGTTTACTTTAATTGTCAATAGAACGAAATTAAAAGCTCAACAAAGAAAACACCTTTGTCCAGTAGACAAAGGTGTTTTCTTTTCTGGTGGACGTTAACGGACTTGAACCGCTGACCCTTCGCACGTCAAGCGAATGCTCTACCAGCTGAGCTAAACGTCCATATGCAGTTTTCCGAGGACGAAAGCCATTATAACGAATTCACGCGCAAATGTCAATACCAAAACAAAGATTTTTGGCAAGGAAAATATATAAAATATATAGATACGCACAGCACATAAAATACGGCTCCGGATATCGTGGGGGGGTACTGTGTCGTCCACCCTATATAAAGAATGCTGTCTTCTTATCCGGTACAAGCGGATGCGCGCCCCTACCGTTATGATACCGTAAGCGGTCATTTGGGGATGAGGAATGGCGGGCGGATAAAAAATCCGCCCGCCGGGCCTGGATTGATATATCATATTTCCCTAATACCCGCTGACCGTCTGTACCGTGTGTTCATCCGCTGAATCGGGGCTGAGCATATCTGAGGCACCCTGCTCATGCAGAAAATTCACAAGCGGTTCGAGCTTTTCGTACAGCACCACGATCAGATCGTCGGGCTGCGCATGCGCACACGCTGTGCGCAGCGCTTCTTTCTCGCTCAGAATAATCCCTGCTCGCTGAGGTTCAAAACCGCTGTCACACACCGCGTCATAAAACAGTGCCGCCACTTCCCTAGGTTGGCGTCCCCGCAGATCGTCATCCTCCTTAATATACAAACGGTCAAAGGAAGCAGCGCACAGCGCCGCGACTGAACGGATGGCGGTATCGGCGCGGTCGCCCGGCATGCCGATGACACCCACCAGCCGCTTAAAGCCGAGCTTGCGGCAGGTATTGATCACCTGTTCATAACCCGCGTGGTTATGACCGTAATCCAGCATGACGCGAAACCCGTTGAGTGCAAATAAATTAAACCGACCGGTGTTGCTGTGAAAGCTTTTGAGCCCGTTTGCAATATGCGCCACGGATACATGCAGGCCATACAAGGCGGCCACAGCGGTCAGGGAGTTTTCCACATTGCACTCGATCATGCCGTTGCAGGTAATAGGAATATCGGCTACACAAACGACGCGGCGGCGGCGTCCGTGATCCTTGACCACAATCCAGCCTTCCCGCACAAACACATGAATGAACTCACGGAAGAGGTATTCCTCGCCGATATGCTCGGCTTTGGAAAAGAGAATAAGCGGTGCCTGTACTCTTTTGAGAATACCCGGTGTCATGGGATCATCGGCGTTGAGCACAGCATAGCCATCCGGCTTGACGGTCTCAGCAACCAGCGATTTGACATAAGCAAGATCCTCAAGCGTCTCCAACCCGTCGATACCCAGATGATCTTCGGAAATGTTTGTGATAACCCCCACATCGGCCAGATCGTACCCCAGCCCTTCTCGCAGGATACCGCCACGTGCTGTTTCCAACACCGCCGCGTCAATGGCCTTGTTGGCCAACAGGCATTTGGCGCTGCGCGGCCCGGAATTGTCCCCTTTGCAGATGCACTTTTCTCCGATATATGTCCCGCTCGTGCTGGTCATGCCGACCGTGTGACCAGCCGCTGCCAGCACATGGCTGATCAGGCGCACCACGGTGGTCTTGCCGTTGGTGCCCGTCACCGATACAATGGGCAGACGGCAAGCGTCCGTTTGGGGAAAGAGCAGATCGATAATATCGGCCGCGACATTGTGCGGCTGCCCCACGCTCGGATAGAGATGCATTCGGATGCCCGGCGCCGTGTTGACCTCCACAATCGCGCCGCCCGTATCATACACCGACTGCGTAATGTCCTCGGTCACAATATCAATCCCGGCAATATCAATGCCGATGGCACTCGCTGCCTGTACCGCCAGCTCGGCATTGTCCGGATGGATGCGATCGGTATAATCAATCGCGGTACCGCCTGTGCTGATGTTGCCGTTTTCACGCAGAAGTACCGTCTGCCCTTCGGGGGGGATACTGTCCACGGTCAGGCCGTTTCGCTGCAGCACAGCATCCGCCACGCTGTCCAGCTTGATGCGGGTCAGAGCCTTCTGATGCTGCTCACCCCGGTTTTCATCCTGGTTGACGATATCCACCAACTCCCGCACGGTATGCACCCCGTCGCCCGTTACGCAGGCAGGCAAGCGCTCGGCAACCGCCCGCACCTGTCCCCCCACGACCAACACGCGGTAATCCCGGCCGGTGATGAATTTTTCCACAATAATGCCCGAGCTGTAGCGCGATGCTTCCTGGTAGGCGCGGCGAATATCCGCCTCTTTCGTCAGATTGAGAAACACGCCCTTGCCCTGATTGCCGTCGAAGGGTTTAATTACAACGGGCGTACCGATCTGCCGGGCGGCGATCACGGCCGACAGCTCCGAGTAGACGACCTTGCCATAGGGTACGGGAATCTGGTGCTCACTCAGGATGGATTTTGTCAGCTGTTTGTTGGTGGATATATCGGCGCAGATGCAGGGCGTAGCATCTGTCAGCGTGGACTCGATCAGGCGGCTGTATTTGCCGTAACCCAACCGCACGAGGCTTTCGTTGCCGATGCGCGTGACGGGAATGCCGCGTTTGCGCGCCTCCTCCACAATGGCCGAGGTGGAGGGGCCGAGTTCGGCCTCAAGCGACACGCGGCGGAGGTATTGCATAAACTCCTCCGCGTTGACATCCTCACCTGCCAGAAAGCTGTTGAGAATAAAGACCGCCGCTTTGCTGCATTCAAGGCCGCAGACCTCGTTCTGATACTCGTACACCAGATAATAAATCGAGCGTTCCCCCGCCTGTCTTGTCTTTCCGTAGTGCACATCGTAGCCCAGCATGGCCTGCATTTCCAATATGGTATGCTCCAGCACATGACCGAGATAGGTGCCCGTGCGCAGCCGTTGTTCAAAGCCGCCCTCATACCCGAGGCTGCAGCAGTTGCGGCCCAAATCGGGAAAAGCCTCGAGCAGACGTTCGTTGAAGCCGGGAATGTCCTTGGTGGGAATGTCCTCATACCGACCGATGTCGATCAGCATTTTCATCACGGGTCGATGACTGTAAATATTGGGTCCACGATAGATCGCAAAATCTTCAATCTCAATTCTATCCGTTTCCATCTTTTAAACGTAAAACCTTTCTCTGTGTAAGATCAAATCCATAACCCTGGGGCAAAGCGTGTACGGTTACACCCATAACGGCAAGAATCTCATTGGGGTTTAACTCGGAGACATTGGAGCACTGAATGCTCCGCCCGTCCAGGATGGTGACGGCGTTGGAGCCCAGCACCTCAAAATGCCGATCGGGGAAAATTTTGATCGCCGTGTCCTCGTCAATACCAATGCCCAGCACATCGGGATTTTCGGCGATACCGCACAGCAGCCTTCCGAAGCGTCCCCGCTGGTCAAAGTGCTGGTCAATGATGACATCCTGCAGCAGCCCCAAACCAGGCGCCATTTTGAGCGTGCATTTGCGTGCCGGCTGGTTGTCGTTGCCCTGTACGACCATGGTCGAGCTCATGACCGAGGCACCGGCACTCGTTCCCATGACAATCCCGCCATTGTGATACACATTGCGAATCTCGTTGTAGGCGTGCGTTCCTCCCAGAATACTCGTGATACGCAGCTGATCTCCGCCCGTGAGAAAAATGCATTTGGTGGCTTTGAGGACTTCGCATTTCTTTTGATCCTCGGCGTCGTCCCGCGTGCTGATATCCAGCACCTGAATGTTTTTGACGCCCAAGCGGCTGAAGGTTTCACGATAGAGCTGACCGGTCTCCTCCGGCTTTTCGGTTGCCGTGGTCAGAACGGTCAGAAGATCGTTGCCGCCCAGCATCTGAGGGGCCTGTTTGAGTATAACGCTGTCTCCCTGTTTGTCCTCCGCCCCTCCGATAATGATTAAAAATCCCTTGTCTGTCTCTGTCTGCATCATGACCTTACCTTCCCTAATGGTTAATCTGGCAGGATTCATACACCAGTTTGCCCAGACTATATACTTTTTTTACGGTAAAATTGCTGTCAAGTAAAAGAATATCGGCATCGCTGCCCTCAAGCAGCGTTCCCTTGCGGGGATACAGGTGCAGCCGCCGCGCAACGTTTTCGGTCGCAAGACTGAGCCCTTGCTGGAGTGGCAGGGCTTTTTGCAAAATACTGGTGCAAATATCGTCATACAACGTCTGGATGCTGCCCACACCGCCACCCGGAATGCTGCCGTTGGCATCCGAGCTGACCGTCACATGGCGCATATCCGCGCCCCGTTCGCGCAGCATGGCCAGCGCCTGAGGGACGGCAATGCCCTGGGTCTCTCCCGATGTCAAATCAATGTAACCTCCCGACAGGCAATAGGTGATCGCCTGTTCAAACAGCACCGGATCGCGGTTGACATGGGTGGGTACAATCATCTCGATGGGCAGCTCGGTGGCCTGCACCAGGTCAAGAACGGGCTGGAGCCCCTCTCTTCCGTCCCCCATATGCAGATGAAGCACACCGGCCTTTTCCCCCAACAGACCGCCCAAATGAGTCTGCGCCGCGATCTTGCGCAGCTCATCCAGTCCGATGCAGGAGGAGCGGTGATCGGATAACGCAATCTCACCCACGCCGATGACCTTGTCAATGAGCACAAGATCGTCGGTGATGCTGTTCGTAAAGGTACACACCGGCACCGAATAACAGCCCGTATATAAATAGGTAGTGATGCCCTGCTCTTCGAGTGCTTTGGCTTTGGCGAACAACGACGGCAGCGACCGCATCACATGGTCTGCGCCCAGCAGCCCCACCAGCGTTGTGACACCGGCACGCAGAATGGGCAGCAGCTCCAGAGGAGGAATGTGCGTCGAGAAGCCGTCCTCCCCGCCCCCTCCCAGAATGTGCACATGCTGGTCGATCAGGCCGGGCATGGCCATCAATCCTGTCCCATCGATGATGTCTGCGTCAGAGAGCAGATCGGTGGGAGGAATACATGGCTGGATCTTGAAAATCTTATCGCCGCAAATCAAAATATCTTTTGTTCCGGTATACGCCGGACAACAGCATTCCACGTTCTGGATCAGCTTCAGCATGCAACCATCCTTATCCAGATAATCTTCGTTTTTTGGTTCTTGAGCAAAAATACAGTTTAGTATTCGCCGAAGCGAACAGCTTATGTATTTTTATTTCAATTGGCATTGACACATTCGCTTTAAAGTGCTAAATTAAAAGCTATACAAAGCTATACATAGTATCACTGCACCGCAGGCATGAAAGGATGTCCATGGAATGGCAATAACGGATTTTCTCGAAAAAAACGCCAAACTCTATCCATCGGAAGTCAGTCTGGTCGAAATTAACCCGGAAAACCAGCCCGGCCACGCGATTACCTGGCGGGAATACAATCTGATCGAAACGGGCTCTGCCGGAAAATACCGTCGTGAAATGACCTGGAAGGACTTCGATATCAAGGCCAACCGCTTTGCCAACCTGTTGCTGACACGCGGTATCAAAAAGGGTGAAAAGGTTGCTGTTCTGCTGATGAACTGCATCGAATGGCTGCCCATTTATTTTGGTATTCTCAAAACCGGCGCGCTGGCTGTTCCCATGAACTATCGGTATACGGCCGACGAAATCAAATATTGTTTGGAGCTTGCCGAGGTCAACACCCTGGTGTTTGGACCCGAATTCATCGGACGGGTGGAACAGGTATTTGACCAACTCACCGATGTACATACGTTTTTCTATGTCGGCAGCGACAAGCCGGATTTTGCCGATAGCTATGACCGTCTGACGCTGCATTGCTCCTCCGTCGCGCCCGCTGTTGATTTGCAGGACGACGATGACGCCGCCATCTATTTTTCATCGGGCACCACCGGCTTTCCCAAAGCCATTCTGCACTCCCACCGCGCGTTGGTTTCTTCCTGTCTGACAGAGCAAAAGCATCACGCGCAAACGCACGACGATGTTTTTCTGTGCATTCCGCCTCTCTACCACACTGGCGCCAAAATGCACTGGTTCGGCAGTCTGCTCAGCGGCAGCAAGGCCGTTTTGCTGCGCGGTGTGAAGCCCGAATGGATTCTGCAGGCCGTGTCGGATGAAAAAGCCACCATTGTCTGGCTTCTCGTGCCGTGGGTGCAGGATATTCTGGATGCCATCGACCGCGGCGACCTGCAGCTCAAGGATTACCGTCTCGATCAGTGGAGGCTGATGCACATCGGTGCACAGCCTGTCCCCCCCAGCCTCATCCGCCGCTGGAAAACCGTCTTCCCCAATCATCAATACGATACCAACTACGGCTTAAGTGAATCCATCGGCCCCGGCTGTGTGCACCTTGGCGTGGAGAACATTCACAAGGTCGGCGCCATCGGTCAGGCAGGATACCTTTGGGAAACCAAGATTGTGGACGAAATGGGACAGTGCGTTGCCTGCAACGAGGTAGGCGAACTGGCAGTCAAGGGTCCCGGCGTGATGAGATGCTATTATCGCAACCCCCCCGCGACCGCCGAGGTGCTCAAAGACGGTTGGTTGTATACGGGCGATATGGCCAAGATGGATGAAGACGGCTTCATTTATCTTGTCGACCGTAAGAAGGATGTGATTATCACCGGGGGTGAAAACCTCTATCCGGTTCAGATTGAGGATTTTCTGCGCGCGCACAAGGACATTAAGGACGTTGCCGTCATCGGACTGCCCGACGACCGGCTGGGCGAGATTGCCGCAGCCATCATTGAACGTAAGCAAGGGGCATCGTGCAGCGAAGAGGACATTCAACAGTTTTGCCTGGATTTGCCGCGTTATAAGCGTCCCCGCAAAATTATCTTTGCCGATGTTCCGCGCAACCCTACCGGCAAAATTGAAAAACCTAAGCTGCGCGAAATTTACTGTGGCCACCGTCTGGTGGAAGCCGAAACAACAAATTAATAGGCTTTTGCAAGTCCCGGGTTTTGCCCGGGACTTGTTTACTTT
>JAEZJA010000100.1 GCA_023415895.1 Bacillota bacterium | reverse complement strand
CTGTTGAAAAGCACCTGCCTGTGGTGACGGTAGAAAATCACCGTGTGACTGTGAAGATCGGCAGCGCTCCTCATCCCATGACCGAGGAGCACTTTATCCAGTGGATCTATCTGGAAACCGCCCGCGGCGGACAGCGCCGCATTCTGCAGCCGGGTGAAGCCCCCATGGCAGAGTTCGTTCTGGAAAATGATGAAGCCCTCGCCGCTTATGCCTACTGCAATCTGCACGGCTTGTGGAAGACCGAAATTCAATAGACGTTGCTTTTCGGCAGCAAGCGAATTTTGCAATCGTTTTAACACGACACAGGGAGGTTGTTTTCACAACCTCCCTGTGTCGTTGGTAAGATACACGATTGAGCACCGTGTCACCCGTGCCGCAACCGTTTGTACGATAACCGTAGGAGACGCAAGAATTCATCCCCTGTCCTGCGGGCAGATAGGCAATCCGCCCTAGACATGGAAGTGTCACTTCTTACCTCATCGCCTGTGCAAGCTGCTCCACCGTCTCAGCCTGTGCAAGATTGCCTGCGCCGCGCAGTGCCTCGGCCACCTTGTGCAGCTGGACACGCTGTCTTTGCAGATAGACCGCGGCGTGTTCATCCGCAGTGTCAAGAAGCCCCCGATGGTACACCGCCGGCTGCGCCTGTTGAAGAGCAGCCGCGTGTGGATCATAGGCCGCACACATCACAATATACAGCCTCTCGCCGTCACGGGCAACGTGTTCGCTCGTCAGCGCAAAGCCGTTTGTCAGAAGAAACTCCCTGGTGACTTCCGGCTTGGTCATGGGCTGCAGCACCAGCCTACAGTTCTGTTGGCTCAGCCAGGGCGCTTGCTCGAGTATGGCAGCAATGGTCTCTCCCCCCATACCAGCAATCACAATATCATCCGCTTCACCCGGCTGTACAGGGGTAAGCCCGTCACCCAGACGCACATGGATGCGTGCACTCAGTCCGGCCTGCTCCACTGCACGCTGAGCCACGCCGGCGGGGCCGGGACGAATATCGGTCGCGATCGCCCGAGGGCAGACGTTTTCTCCCACCAGCCAGATCGGTAAATGGGCATGATCCGTGCCGATATCGGCCAGACGGCTTCCGGGACGAACCAGCGACGCAATAAGGGACAGCCGTTGATCCAGACGCATAAAAATCCTCCCCAAAAGAAAAAGGCGGCATGAACCCTCATCCGGCCATGCCGCCCGTCAACCCCCGATCAGCCCTTTTTCAGATGTTCATTGATTTTTTCAATCAGCTGATTGCAGTCTACACCATGAACCTCGCAGGCCTGCTCGATTGTTTCGCCGCGGGAAGAAGGGCAGCCAAGGCAATGCATGCCCATCTCCAGAAAAAACGGAGCCGTTGTGCGGTCAAAATCCAGAATATCCCCGATCAGCGTATCGTTTGTAACAACCATTGTATATACCTCCTTGTTGTTGCAGTACATTTATAAAACCAATCAACCTATATTATATGTTTCTGTGCGGGGAAATGCAACCTTTTTTCAACTGCTCCGAAGTACGCAATTGAAAGAACAACAAAAGCAAGTCGAAAAAAGTGAAGTTTTAGCATTTACAACTTGACATATTAATGATTATATGATAACCTCGTTTCTATAACCAGATTATTAATTTTGAGGTGTGCCTGTGAATATACATGTCATTGTGGACAGCTGCTGTGATCTGCCCGAGTACATCAAGAAGACCTATCATCCTGACAGTGTTCCCCTAACCGTTCGTGTCACCGGTTCCAAGGACTACCGCGATGATGGCAGTGTCGACATTGCCGAGCTTATCGCGGACATGACGCACTCCAAACAAGGTGCCACCTCCGCCTGCCCATCTCCCGACGATTTTGCCTCCCACGTCAAAAATTATGACGAATGCTTTATTCTCACACTTTCCTCCAAGCTCAGCGGTTCATACAACACCGCCTGCGTGGCCGCGCAGCTGATTCAGGAGGAATACCCCGAAAAGAAAGTGCATGTTTTTGACTCCAAAACCGCATCCGCAGGCGAGGTACATATAGCCCTCTTCCTGTTTGAAAAGATTGATGAGGGACTGAGCTTTGAGGAGATCATTCCTCTTGTCGAGGAATTTATCAGCCGCCAACAGACCTTGTTCGTTCTTGAGGATCTTGGCAACTTCATTAAAAATGGCCGTATTGGCAAGGCGTCGGGTATCCTCGCTTCCGTCTTGTCGCTGTGCCCTGTCATGGGCGACGACGGAAACGGAGAAATCCGGCTGGTGGCCAAAGTACGTGGTATACGCAACGCATTGCATAAGCTGGTTGACATTGTTGCCGAACAAACCGCCGACAAAGCCTCCCGTTCCCTGCGCCTAGTGCTGGCCCACTGCAATTGCCCGGTGCGCGCTGGCGAGCTTCGTCTGGAACTGATGGAAAAATGCCAAGCCCTGCGAGACGTGATCATCGTTCCTACGGGAGCGCTGTCATCCATGTATGCCAACAACGGCGGCATTATTGTTGCCTACGCTTAATGTTCTGCAAGAATAAACAAAAAATCACCGGTACGCCGGTGATTTTTTGTTTGTAAGCCGCTGATTCCGCCCTTATCACACAATCTTACATTTGTTATTATAGCTTCCACAATTCGACAAAGCCTGTTCGCTTATCAGTCTATAATAAAAAAGATAAACAAGCAGAAAGGATGCGGAATAATGAAAAAAGCGCTGGCAATTGTGGCGGCTGTTTGCCTACTCTTCACATTAGGCGGCTGCACCTCCACCGAAATCAATTTTTACAAGACCATAAAAGAAATGGCCAACCTAACGGATTACAGCTTTGAAGGAGATCTTGCCGTCACCATCAACAATCTTGAGCTTCCCAATTTGGAGGATAGTCCAAAGGCCATGTCCTCCTCACCCACTGACGTTGTCGCTTTACTCAGCGGCTCTCACTTTTTGTACAAGGGCACCGTTGACTCCCAGAAGAAAACACTGACGTTCACTCTGGACATGAAAAAGGCGGACGGCACACAGGTCAAAATCCTTGACCTGTCGGCTGAATCCCATTTTGTTTATGTTCTTGAAAAACCCATTCAGGATCTGTTGGGCGATGCCTACGATCCGGACGATGAGGATCTTGTGATCGAAACGCGCGGTGAAAATCGCTATATTGTGTTTGATCTGGAGGATTTTGTGGCCGATTTCATTGATAGGATTGGGCGCGGTATTGAGGGCATTGACGCGCAGCCTACCGACCCAGCTGATAAGTCCGCCGCCTATGTATATGGGTATGATGATGGTTTCGATGATGCCTGCTGGGACGTGGAAGTTGGAAAAACGCCTGCCGAACCTGCATATGATTCGGGTTATCTGGATTCCCTGACAACGCAGGAGGAAAAGGATGAGTATATATCCGGCTACGAGGCTGGTTATGTGGCAGGCAAAGCGGCCGGTGAAAAAGAAAAGGCTGATGACGAGGTGGCCCTTGCCAAGCTGGAGGACTATCGCACACAAATGATAGCCAACGCCAATGCGCAGTACCTGATGGGACTGATCAAATCCATTGGCATCAAGGGAATGGATGCCGCTGTAGATAAAGCCTTCAACGGCATTGAGCTCGGCATTGTCAAAAAAGTCGGCGACAGCGGCTATTCTCTGCATATCGACAACAGCAACCTTCCTGCCTTGTTCAATACCTTCCTGACGTATCTGACGGAAAACAAAAGTCTGATAGCCCAAGCCTGCGCGACCT
>JAEZJA010000085.1 GCA_023415895.1 Bacillota bacterium | reverse complement strand
ATGCCGGCGCGCTTCAGGCAGTTGAAAGAACGCACAGACAGGTCAAGCTCTTCAATGGTCATTTCCAGAACCTTTTCCTTGCCCTTGTCATCCTTCTCCACCATAATCGAATCTCCGGCATACGTTTCGCCTGACAGATCCACAAACAGATTCAGATGCTCGGTGAGCACTTTCGCGCCCAGAGAAACGGCCTCTTTAGCACAGATCGTACCGTTGGTCCAGACCTCCAGCGTCAGCTTATCGTAGTCGGTAATCTGACCCACACGGGTATTTTCCACCGTATAATTAACCTTCAAAACCGGGGTATAAATCGAGTCGACGGGGATGACACCGATAATCGGCGCCATATTCTGTTTGTTGCGCTCCGCCGGAACATAACCGCGACCTTTGTCCACGGTAATCTCCATATACAGGCGAGCACCCTCGCCGAGTGTCGCAATATGCATCTCGGGATTGAGGATTTCTACTTCGCTGTCACACTTTATGGAACCGGCCGTAACCTCACCGGCGCCTTCGGCTTCAATATAAACGACCTTGGGGCCATCTCCCGCGATCTTCATCGTCAGACCTTTGATGTTCAGGACAATTTCCGTCACATCTTCCTTGACCCCTTCGATCGTGGAAAACTCATGCAGCACCCCGTCGATCTTTACCGACGTAACGGCCACCCCGGGCAATGATGACAGCAAAACGCGACGCAGACTGTTTCCGAGTGTCGTACCATAACCTCTCTCCAGCGGCTCCACGATAAACTTACCATAGGTACCGTCTGCAGCGAGATCAACAGCTTCAATTCTGGGCTTTTCGATCTCAATCATACAAAACCCTCCTTAAAAAGCGAAAGATACTGCCTGCGCACAGGCAGACGCTTCCGCGGTTAGTTGTCGTGCTGTCCGCTGCAGAAAAGGCCATCCTCTTCTGCAGGGTACAGCGGCGCTCATGGCCGGCCTTATTTCGAGTACAACTCGACGATGAGGGTTTCCTCAATCGGGAGATCAATATCCTCGCGATTCGGCATGGCAACAATCTTAGCTTCCAGGGTTTCACGATTCAGATCCAGCCATTTGGGAATAGGACGAGAGGCATTGGCCTCGATAATCGCCTTGATAGCGTCATTCTGACGGCTGCTGTCCTTCACGCAGATAACCTGCCCAACCTTCACCAGATAGGAAGGGATGTTGACCTTGCGGCCATTGACCGTAAAGTGACCGTGCAGAACGAGCTGACGGGCTTGCGTACGCGAACTGGCCAATCCCAGACGATACACAACGTTATCCAGACGGGATTCCAGCAAACGCAGCAGGTTTTCACCAGTTACGCCCGGCATTTTTGCTGCCAGTTCAAAATAATGACGGAACTGGCCTTCCAAAACACCGTAATAATGCTTGGCATACTGCTTGGTGCGCAGCTGCTTTCCATATTCCGAAACCTTCTTACGTCCCTGACCATGCTGACCAGGCGCATAAGAGCGGCGGTCGACCGAGCACTTCTTGGTATAGCAACGGTCACCCTTTAAAAACAACTTTTGTCCTTCACGGCGGCAGAGTCTGCACACCGGACCGGTATATCTAGCCATTTGGTTGCACCTCCTGATTTGAATTATACGCGTCTTCTCTTGGGAGGACGGCATCCGTTATGAGGAATCGGGGTAACATCTTTGATCATGTTGACCTCGAGACCGGCAGCCTGCAGGGCACGGATAGCAGCCTCACGACCAGCACCGGGGCCCTTCACATATACTTCCACGGTTTTCAAGCCGTGTTCCATAGCCGCTTTTGCTGCCGTTTCCGCAGCGGATTGAGCGGCAAAGGGAGTGGATTTCCGCGAGCCGCGGAATCCCAACTCACCGGCACTGGCCCATGAAAGCGCATTGCCTTGGGTGTCGGTGATAGTAACGATGGTATTGTTAAACGTAGACTGAATATGCGCAACGCCGCGTTCGATGTTCTTGCGTTCCTTACGGCGGCGGGTAACAGCACCCTTGCGCGCAGCAGTGTTTGCAGCCATTCTTCTATCTCCTCCTTATTTCTTCTTGTTGGCAATGGTCTTCTTCGGACCCTTGCGGGTGCGGGCATTGGTCTTGGAACGCTGTCCGCGGACAGGCAGACCCTTGCGGTGACGAATCCCGCGGTAACTGCCGATTTCGATCAATCTCTTAATATCGAATGCCACATCCCGGCGCAGGTCGCCCTCCACAGTGAGGTGCTTATCGATATACTCTCTCAGCTTAGACACATCATCCTCGGAGAGATCACGCACACGGATGTCAGGATTGACACCGGTGGCTGCGAGAATATCATCCGCCGTCTTGCGGCCGATACCGAAAATGTATGTCAGGCCAATTTCAATGCGTTTGTCTCTGGGCAGGTCAACACCAGCTATACGCGCCATAATTAATCCTTCCTTTCGTTTGCACCGCCGTCGCGCGGTGCAATGAATAACGCCAGCGCTTATCCCTGACGCTGCTTATGCTTCGGATTTTCGCAGATTACCATAATGCGTCCCTTGCGTTTGATAATCTTGCATTTTTCGCAGATTTTCTTGACAGAAGGTCTGACTTTCATGGTTAGCCTCCATTCAATCAACTTGATTACGAGTTGGCCGCCCTATTTCTCAACGGCGGCGGATTGGTTTGCTTACAACGTTCACATGACGCAAACAGCGTGGGCTATTTCGTGCGCCATGTAATACGGCCCTTGGTCAGGTCATAGGGAGACATCTCGACAGTGACC
>JAEZJA010000024.1 GCA_023415895.1 Bacillota bacterium | reverse complement strand
GGTCAATCCATCGCATATTCACGCGGTCAGATTCACCCCGAACATTGATAACGGGATGGTCAATATTTGCGCTGATATCAGCTGCCCTGATCACTGCTTTTTAGATGTTGAAATCTTCTATAAGGGTAAGTCAATATCGAAAAGCTCCTTTGAAGCCAAATCCACTCTGTTGGTATCGCTGGATGTATTAAATGATAATATCTTTAACACAAATGCCCATGGCGACGGTTGCTTGTGGTGGCCGTGGAGTCCCAGCCTCTTTGATATCACACTTATTCTTAGATCAGGGAATGAAGTGGTGGACGAGGTTAAGTCTTATTTTGGCATGCGGAAAATCCATACCGATAACGGTGTGGTGTTTCTGAATAATCGGCCGTTTTACATGAAGCTGGTTCTTGATCAGGGCTATTGGCCGGATGGTCTGTTGACTGCGCCCACTGACGAAGACTTTAAAAAGGATATTCTTCTGGCAAAGGAGATGGGCTTTAACGGCTGCCGAAAGCATCAGAAGGTCGAGGATCCCCGCTTTTTATATTGGGCTGATCAACTCGGTTATGTTGTCTGGGGTGAGATGGCGTCTCCCTGTCTTTACACAGAAAAAACGGCTGCGCGCGTAATGAAGGAATGGATGGAAGCTGTAAACCGGGATTATAACCATCCCTGTATTGTTGCGTGGGTACCGGTGAATGAAAGCTGGGGCGTTTCCCAAATTGATAAATGTAAGCAACAGCAAGATCATACTCTTGCCCTATACTACATGATCAAATCTCTTGACCAGACCCGTCTTGTGGTTAACAATGATGGATGGGAAACAACCCAAACAGATATATGTGCCATTCATAATTATTCCCACGGTAACCCGAACGATAATCGAGTATGTGACTTTTTCAAAGCAATGCTATCGGATAAGCACCTTTTATTAAATGGAATGCCCGCAGGAAGGCCACAGTATGCAGGGGCATTTTCTTATCAGGGCGAGCCTATTTTGTTGACTGAGTGCGGCGGGATTTGCTACAAGAAAGGCGGAAACGAAGACGGATGGGGGTATTCCTCGGTAACTTCCGAGGCGGATTTCCTGTCTGAGTATAAAAAGGTCATCGATGCGATCCTGGCTTCTCCTGTAATATACGGATTCTGCTACACCCAGCTGACAGATGTCGAACAGGAAACAAACGGTTTGCTGACATATGATCGCAAGCCGAAGTGTCCGCCCGAAAGCATTCGCAAAATACACGATCAGTGGCGTCATAATCTTGTTATAGACAACTTGTAGTTTTATACGTATCTCGGTTATAAAACCTCTTAAAAATCCGCGCAAAAAGCTTAGATTTATGGGTTTTTGCACGGATTTTTAAGTAAGGTTTTCATGGGAGATTCGTATCACAGTCGTATCGGACACTCTTCTTATACTAATTCCGATACCAGAGGCTCAGCTTAGAACCAAGATTACAATACGAACACAAATTATAGGAGGGTTAATAATGAAAAATTTATTTAGAAATTTTTTAGCTCTATTCCTGTCTGTTCTCGTTATTATGATCTTACCTTCCAATGTTGCAACAGTCCTGGCAGATGATGCGGTAGGATCCTTTATCTATGGAAATACAACGGATGACCAATGCTTCTACGAACGAGTTGTCAAACTGCCCAATGGCAATCTTCTGGCAACCATGGAGAAGGAATTCCCCATTAATACTAACTGGGTAGGAATGAAAAGTTATAATTTCTACAGCAGCGCTAATAATGGAAGGACTTGGAGTTTAGTCAGCGAACTCGATCCCTCGTCCTACTCCGGTATGTCAAGAGATAAAATGGGAATGCCCGGCCTATTTGTACTTCCTCAGGCAATGGGTAATTATCCGGCGGGAACAATATTGTTTGCCACATGCGACTGGGATTGGAATGCACCCTATTGTCTGCATATCTGGAGAAGCACAGACAATGGAAGCTCGTGGCAGTTTCACGCAAATCTCGCTCCAAGAGGAACCGGTAAAAGTGCCTGGGAACCCGAGTTTGCAGTAAGCAGCGACGGACGTCTGGTGTGCTATTACTCCGACGAACGCCCGGCCGGATATGACCAGTGTATTGCTCTGGAAACTTCATCAGATGGCGGTATCACATGGTCAAACTATACCATTGTTGCCGGCCAGTATGACGCCAACTTTGTACGCGGAGTCACTCAAGATGCATGGAGACCCGGAATGCCCCGAGTAACTAAACTTTCTGATGGCTCGTATGTTATGGTTTATGAGAATATCGGCCTCGGACGTGGCGGTATTATATCATGTCGGAATTCGTCAGATGGCATTAATTGGGGCAGCCAAACCACGCTGGGTACTCTTGTTTCATCAAACGGCTACTCCGCCTATCAAACGCCGATGATTGCTTGTATCGATGACGGAAGCACATATGGCAGGCTATTTGTGCGGGGCATGAATGATACCTGCTCGCCCAGTCAATGCTTGACGTCGACAGACAAAGGGGCCACCTGGCAGTTTATTGACGCCCCATTGACAGCGGTTAGAAAAGAGTCGGTTGCCTCCTCATGGAGCGGAACCTTTTTAGCCGATGGCAATAGACTGATTGAACTGAACAACCATTATAATGGCTCTTTTAATGAGGTTCGCTGTGGAACCGGCATCCTGTATGATGGGCAGCTCATCGTTTCCGGTGCGGATTACAGGATCATAAATGTGGCATCCGGTTTTTGCCTTGATGACGCAGGCGGTTCCATGGACTGGGGCAATCAGCTGATTCAATGGACAAACAATGGACTCCGCACCCAATTCTGGCAGTTAGAAAACGCTGTAGGCAGCAATTTTACTTTTGTGTGCAGCTTTAGCAATTTAGCCATGGACAATCCCATGGGTTCCATGACAAGCGGCACGCGTATACAGCAATGGGACGTTAATTACGCAATCGCTGAACAATGGAAATTGATACCCGATGGCGGCGGCCGTTTTAAGATTCAGAATCAATGCAGCGGACTATATCTGGATACGGAAGGACAATCAACTGCCAATGCGGCATTCATTGTGCAAAACAGTTTAAGCTCTAATAATACTCAAAAATGGTATATACAACGCGTTTATGAAACTATAACCCTGAAATCAAATAATATTCCTTCTTGCTATGTATACCACAACTCGTCCAATAGCGTTGTGATTGCAAACACATCAACCAGCTTACCTCTCACGAGCTCGCAATGGAGAATTATGCCCGGTCTTGCCAATGCCGGTGACGTCTCCTTTGAATCTATTGACCGTCCCGGATATTATCTTCGCCATTACAATGGCAATGTTATCATCTCTCAAAATGATGGATCAGAAATCTTCAAAAGCGACGCAACTTGGAGAGTGCACGGCGCGCTTGATGGCGCTGCCGGGTCATCCTTTGAAACATACGCCTTTAATGGTGTCTACATGCGACATTATAACGGGAATTTAATGATTTCGCAGATATCAACAGCTCTGGATCGTCAAGATGCATCGTTTTTTATGACTTATCAGTAATGTATTAAAATCATTCATTGTTACTGCGTGTACTTTCGAATACGTCTACTTGTTCGCGTTTACGACACCTCTCCGGGTACTCACACATTCTTTCTCTCCATCTGCCCGCCTCATTTGCCGCAAATGGTTCCGTGTAGCGGTTAGGGGTTGACTGACATTGGAGCCTTACCCTCATTTGCGCCCTAATGAGATTTCTGTTCGTCAGAAACACAAGCAAGCTGGTACTGGAGATTTGCCTCACCTTTCTCCAGATTCCACCTCACGGTGGATACCCTCGGCGTTCTGC
>JAEZJA010000269.1 GCA_023415895.1 Bacillota bacterium | reverse complement strand
GGGTCAGGATATTCTGCGTTCTCTTGTCGCTGCAGGTCACGAGGTCATCGCCGCGGATATGGTGGTGCGCGACATCGAAGGGCTTGACAGCACCTCCTACAAAGCGGTTAAGGTGGATATGACCAATGCCGACAGCCTCAAGGGGTTGTGCGAGGGGGCGCAAGCCGTCATCACCACAGTCGGTCTCACGACCGCTAACCCGCACATTTCCCACTATGACGTGGATTTCGGTGCCAACCTCAATTTGCTGGTGGAAGCCAAACGCGCAGGAGTCAAAAATTTCGCCTACATATCGGTGCTCAAGACGGATAAAGCACCCGACATCCCCATGCTCGATGCCAAAGCAAAATTTGAAAACGAGCTCAAACGCAGCGGACTCACCTGGGTAATTTTTCGCCCGACCGGCTACTTCTACGACATTGCCAAGGTGTTCGCGCCCATGATTGAAAAGGGTACGGTCTCTCTTCTAAAGACCAAAACGCCCATTCGCTGCAACGTTGTGGATACCCCCGATTTTGCCGATTTCATCGTGGCGCACATGAGCGACGACGGCAAGGTCTATAATGTCGGGGGCAAGGAAACCTACACCTATGAGGAGCTGGCTAGGTTGTTTTTTGCCGCGGCCGGGAAAGAGCCGGTCATTCAATTCGCTCCTCCCTTCCTTTTCGACGTGCTGGCGTGGATTAACAAAGTGAAAAAGAACGGCAAGGAAGCCATCATCAAATTTTCCAAGTGGACGCTGACAGAGGATATGGTCGGCGACACGGAGGTGGGCGAACACAGCTTCGCGTCGTATATTCAGGACTATTTTAAAAAATAAGGTAGGTCTGGTTGAAAGAATTTCTTCTTTCAACCGGGTTTTGTGCTTTTCTGCCGTAAATCGTGGCCGAAACCGCACAACTCCTAAGCGACAGAAAGGAATGAAATTTAGTATGACAATCGCGCAAGCATGGTCTGCTGCGTTTCCGGCGATGATGTGGGTACTGCTCGTCGTCAGCGCGGTCCTCAGTGCTGTGGGCTTTTACAAATTCGTTTATTTTCTCTCCATCGGCTACGGCCTCGCCGTTGCGGGTGAAGCGGTCGCGATGCTGATCCTCTTCCGGCATGCGCTTTCGCTTCAGTTTATCGTGCTGATGCTGCTGTTTATCGTTACGGCCTGCGTCTGTCGGGCTTCCTGCTGATTCGGGAAATCAAGAGTGCCTCCTATCGCAAAACGCTGTCGTCGGCTACGAAGGAAGAGGAAAAGCCGATGCCTCTGTTCGTGAAGATCGCCATCTGGGTCAGTGTCACGCTGCTCTATGTGGCACAGGTAACTCCGGTGTATTACCGTATGACCAATGGTCTGGCGCATGAGACCGTCGTTCCGTGGGTGGGCGCGGCCATCATGCTGCTGGGCATCGGGCTGGAGGCAATTGCCGATCGCCAAAAGAGCGCCCAGAAAAAGGGGCGTCCCGACATGGTCGCCACGCAGGGACTGTATAAGCTCGTACGCTGCCCTAACTATCTCGGAGAGATTCTGTTTTGGACGGGCGTTCTCGTCTCGGGCTGCACGGCTCTGCGCGGCATCTTCCAATGGATCATCGCTGCACTTTCCTACATCTGCATCGTGTACATCATGTTCAACGGCGCACAAAGACTGGAAAGCCGCCAGATGAAACGGTACGGCAGCAACGCCGAATACCAGGCGTATGTATCCAAAACACCCATTCTCCTGCCCTTCGTCCCGCTCTACCATCTGGCAAAACAGGAGGAATCAAAGGAATGAACGACATTACCGTCCCCATGGCGATTGTCGACTTCATCCCCGTTGCGCTCTTCTTTGCAGCCGCAGTCATTCTCCAGCGCGATCTATACAACAAGATCGACAAGGGCCCCTTTGCCCTGCTTTCGGCAGGCTCCATTCTTGTCCTGCTCGGCGGCATCTACAAAGCGGCATGGAAGATTCTGTACGCCTTGGGCGCTTGCGATTTTCAAGCACTCAACGCCGCCTTCTTCCCCCTGCAAGGGCCGGGCTTTCTGCTGGTGTTTCTCGCGCTGATCGGCCTGCTGACAAGGCTTCACCGCCGCAAACAGGATACCGCCCTTCTGTCCGCCGCGGCACTTCCCGCCGTATATGACAGCAATCTGGTGTTCATTGTCTGCCAGACAATCGGCTGCGGCGGCATGCAGTGGGTGTTGTTCGCCCTGTCGCTGCGCATGAAAAAGACTTGGGCGGCGGTATTGTTCGTCGTATCCTTCGTGTTCATGCTGGGCATGGGCTATCTCGGCGCCAAATTTGATGACACGTCGGCCATGCACTGGCTGGCGCAGGGCACCAACGTGATCTCGCAGAGCGCGCTGCTCGGCGGCGTTCTGGTGCTGCATACCGCCGGTCTCGCCGGTGAGAATTCGCTGAATAAGGCGTAAAGCTTCGTTAACACACAAAAACTCACCCCATGGAATGCGTTCCATGGGGTGTTTCATTGTATGATATGTATCGCTGCGATCACAAAGCTAGGAATGTGTGACATCTTGGAAATAGTCCCATGCCTCTTTATCGGTATAGCCTTCATGCACGATTTTTGCAATCGCCGCTGCCATTTCCACCGGATGCGTGCTTTGGAAGATATTACGCCCCATATCCAAGCCACGTGCCCCGCCCGAAATGGAGCTATACGCCAATGTCAGGGCCTCCTCTTCGGGAAGCTTTTTTCCCCCGGCCACAACAATCGGAACCGGGCATGCCGCTACGACTTCTTCAAAATCCTCACAGTAATAGGTCTTGATAATCTGAACGCCCATTTCCGCAACAATGCGCGTCGCCAATTTGAAGAAACGGGAGGTACGCTCCATGTCTTTTCCAACCGCAACAACGCCCATGGTTGGAATACTGTAGCGCAGACCGGCATTGATGGTTTTCGACAAGTTGTCGATACTCGACAGCTGACCGTCCGCCCCGATAAAGGTCTGTACGGCCATACAATCTGCGTTCATGCGAATCGCATCTTCCACATCCACCGCAATCACCTCATGCGAAAGATCGTCGTTGAGCATCGAGGATCCTGAGGACGTCCGCAAGGCGATGGCTTTGCCGCATTCGGGCGGAATACAGGTGCGCAGAGCACCGCGCGTCCCCATCAGCACATCCACATTGGGCAACAATTGGGGTACCGCCAGATCCAGGCGCTCAAGCCCTGCGGTAGAGCCCATAAAATAGCCGTGATCAAACGCAAACATAACGGTATTCCCGCTCTTGGGACTAAAGATATTGGTTAAGTGCTTCTTCATACCCCAATCGAGGTTGTTGGCACCCTTCACATAAAAGCTGCCTTGGTTTGCAAACGGAACATCAACGTGATAATTCTTGGCGACTTTTAAGCCGTCTTTATCTGCCATATCCTTGCCTCCTTATTGGAATATCATTACGAATATGGCTGAGGGGAAACCCCTCAGCCATATTCGCTTTGGTGTGAAAATATACGAATCAGAAGTTATAGTTGTTCATGTTGTCTTTTGTAAAGACGACACGTTCCGGCAATAACACAACACCGCTGTTGGTTTCGCCCGTTTTCGCTCCCGTAACAAGACTATCGTTCGGCTTAATCTCTACTTTACCGATACTGGGTATGTCAAGAGAATCGCCGACTTTTACGGTATTGCCGGCCGCCAGGTAAGCCGCCAAATAGCAGCCGATAGCGCCCTGAACGCCGCAATCCC
The DNA here is from genome assembly GCA_023415895.1 of Bacillota bacterium. Classification (GTDB taxonomy): domain Bacteria; phylum Bacillota; class Clostridia; order Oscillospirales; family Acutalibacteraceae; genus Avimonas. The sequence goes on along the minus strand of JAEZJA010000269.1, from coordinate 2,679 downwards.
ACAGGCCCCAACGCTCGATAACGCCTGCTTCGCAGTATTTCTTGATCGACATCGGGGACGCAAACCCGGTGATAGAAATATCCTTGCTCTTTAAACCTTTGTTCTGGGCTGCTTGGCACTGACCCGGAAGAGCGGTGGAGTCGTTGCAAATGATCAAGTCAATGTCCTTATGCGCATCAAGAATGGATGTACCGATGGTTACCGCCTTTTCCGCGTTTTGCTCCGAGTAATAATTGCTCGGTTGAACATTTGTCCAGTTGGGGTAATTGGCTTTGATATAAGCCTCACCGGCTACCTGCCAGGAGTTCTGGTCGGCAACCGTTGCCTGTGAATAGTGCCATGCATACTTAATCGCATCTTTTTTGGGGTCTTTTCCGCGATTTTTCAGCGAATCAACGCCCATATCGACCAGCATCTTTCCAAGGATATCGGGGGTTCCCTGGGATACCATAAGTGTGCGCGCATCATCGGATACGTCGGAGTCCCATGTCACAACCGTAATGCCTTTGGCTTTTGCTGCTTTCAACGCCGAGTCGAGACCAGTAGCATCCACAGAGGAAACGCAGATAGCGTCCACGCCTTTGGCAACCGCATTGTTAATGACTTGAACCTGATCGGCCACCGCAGCATTCGGGCTGCCCTGATAATCAACAGTAAATCCCCAGGTTTTTGCCTTGTCCTGTGCGCCCTTGTTAGCCGACTCAAAGAAAGCATTACCGGTTAGTTTGGGTATAAATACGACGGTTTTGCCTGAAACGCTTTTGGTACCGCTGCCGGATGAATTCGAACCAGTAGGTGTACTCGTAGCTGTTGGTCCACATGCCACTAATGAAAGCATCATGACTGCTGCAAGAACGAAAGCTAAAATCCTTTTCATTTTGACCGATCCTCCTAAAATATTTTTATTTGTACAGCTCTGATGAGCCGCAAATACAAATTAATCGGGGATTTTTGCTTTGGGACGAAGGTTTTTAATAAAGATGAGTATATCGGGGTGTCCCGCCAGAGCGCGCCCGATAACCACGGCGAGCAACAGAATACCCACGGGAATATCTAGGTATTGCGTGCTGACTTTAAAGCAAAGCGGCAGTCCGAAACGTAAAACGCCAATGACAACGGCTGCCAGCGCTGTACCGATAATGCTGCCCTTGCCGCCGGTGCTCAATGTGCCCCCCAGCACAACGGCCGTGATAATAGGAAGGGTGAAGGTGACACCGATATCACTCTTGGCCGTTCCAAGGTAGGAAGTCAGCACAATGCCTGCAATGGAAGCACCGACGCCGCTTAAAATATAGGTGCTCAATATGGTGAGCCGGCTGTTGATACCCGAATACTCGGCCGCCTGCGGGTTGACTCCCACCAGAAACACCCGTCGGCCATATTTGCTTTTATGAAGCAGCAGATAGCAAAGCACAATCAATACCATAAAGATGATTAACTGGCTCGGAATGACCCCAAACAACTTAAAGGTGGATATCTGCAAAAAGCTGTCGGGGAATCCGCTGATGCCTTTATAGCTCTCGGTTGAAGATAAATTGGATATCAGCAACGCTACACCGCTGTATAAAAAGCTGCCTCCCAGCGTAACCACCATGGGCTGCACGCCGCAGTAAGCGACAAAAAATCCCGAAATTGCTCCACATAGGGCCGCTACAACAACCGAAGCAATCACAGCCATCCAAATATTCAAGCCCGCATCCTGCCAGGTCACCCCGATCACGATGGAGGTTAATCCCACAATTGAACCTGCCTGAATATCAATACCGCCCGTGATCATAACAAAGGTCACAAAAAGAGAGATGATGCAAATGGAAATGATATCGTTGATAGAAAGAAGCATGCGCGTGAGTGTAAATTTGTTGCTGGCGATAGAAAACACAACAAACTCAAGAACCAGAACCAGCAGCAAAAACGTTTCCCACCTAAAAACGCCGTGTTTTACCCGAAGCAGCGGTGACTTGTTCATCAGTGGCTCTCCCCTTTCACAGCAGCTTCCAAAGCGGTTCTTGCAACAAGGCGCTTGCGTCGGTTTTTGACGGCCATACGGCGCTGCAGCAAGGCATCAACCACAACAATCGTGATAAGCAGCGTTCCTGTAATGGTATTGTCCAAAGTCGACGATAGGTTGAAAAACACCAGAATCGGGCTGATGGAGGACATGATAATCGCGCCGATGGATGCGCCAATAAGGCTTCCCAAGCCGCCTGTAAGACTGATGCCTCCCAAAACGCAGGCCGCAATGGCTGTCATTTCGTATCCGCTGCCAGCGGTCGGGGTGATGAAGCCAATGCGCGCCGAATACATGATTCCGGCGACAGCCGCAAAAACGCCGCAAAGAACATAAGACAGCAGTTTCGTTTGTTTTGTCGGGATACCGACAAGCGTTGCACCCGCGGTATTGTCCCCAACGGCGATAAAGTATTTTCCTCTCCTTGTTTTTGTAAGGAGAAGATGGGAGATCACCACCAAAACGATGACGGCAAAATAGAAAACGGTGAGATCGCCGAACAGCTTGACATTGGCTAAATTCGTAAACGCAGCCGGTAGGTTTTCAATCCAGGCGCCCTTCGTATAGACGTAGATGAGCCCCCGTACCAATCCGTATGTACCCAGTGTGAAAATCAAGGACGGTATTCCAAGAAGAGCGACGCCCCAGCCATTGACCAAGCCGATGACCAC
>JAEZJA010000243.1 GCA_023415895.1 Bacillota bacterium | reverse complement strand
ATCTTGAAGGGACAGCTCCGTTTGGCGCAGGCATTGTCGCAGACAGGGCTGCCTATGATCGTCGTGGCGCTGCGAGATCCTTACGATCTGGCGAAATTGCCTGCTCATGTGGCAACGCTTTGCGCTTGGGAGTATTCCCGACCCATATTGGAAGCTCTGTGGCCTGTGCTCTCTGGGGAGTCCAAGGCAACTGGTCACCTGCCATTGCGACGGCTCCAATAAACGCAAAAAACATCCCGTATGCCTTTTTGGGGGACATACGGGATGTATACATATTATGTGGTGACACGGTGCGTCAGGCAAATCTTGTAACTGTTTTCGAGCGATTGCTGAACGTCCTGATAATTTATACTGGCAATCAGGGTGAAGAGCACGTCAGCGGTCATCAACTGGGCTAGCCGACTGCTCATCGCGCCGCTGCGGATATAGACCTCGGGCGAAGCGGTATACAGAACGATGTCGCATCCTGCCGATAAGGGGCTTTTTTTGGCGTAGCGGGTGATGCCAATGGTACGGCAGCCGCTGCTTTTGGCGGCCTGCATCGCCTGCACCGTCTCCTGTGTCGCGCCTGTATTCGAAATAAAGATACCGGCGTCACGCGGGGCCAGCGTGGAGCTGTAGCTCAGCTGTACATGGCTGTCCCGGCTGAACACGGCGTTTTTGTTGATGCGCAGCAGCTTGTTGTACAAATCCTCAGCCACCAGCCCTGACGCACCCATGCCAAACAGGCGGATGGAGTCGGCTTGGAGAATACAAGATGCCGCTTCCTCAAGCGCTTTGAGGTCGAGCATTTTTGTCGTATCCCGAATGGCCTGCACGCTGGTGGCGGATACGGTGCGCAGAATTTGTCCCACGCTGCTGCCTTCCCTGAGATCGGCAAAATACACATCTGACTGTACCTGCGGCGATTCGCTGCTGCGCTCAATGTAGAGCTGACGCCGCATATCTTTCAGACCGTCAAATCCCACAGCCTTACACAGCCGCACCCAAGCCGCCGGGCTGACATCCGATTCCTGCGCCAGCCGGGCGATGGGGAGGTTGTAAATGTCGTGGATGTGATCGAGAAAATAATCGGCTGCCTTGCGTTCGGTTTCGCTCAGGCTGTCATAGCAGCTGCGGATGCGTACTTCTGTATTGGTCATGCTGTTCAAACCCTTTCCCTCGTTGTTGATTGCCTGTGGATATGGTATGATGAAGGCGGCTCAGAGCGTAATCTTTCCCATAATGACCGGATGGGCGGCTCCTGTCGCGCTTGGCAGGTTGTTGCACTGCCCATGCAGCGCCTCGTTGGCAAGAATCGCAAAAGCGACCGCTTCCTTGGAGTCGCTGTCCAATCCTATGTCCTCGTTGGTCTGCACGCGGCAGCCGGGAAGAGCCTCCGATAGGAGCTTCAACAGCACGGGATTGCGGCTGCCTCCGCCGCCCACAACCAGACGCGCGGGCCGTGTAGGGCAGAAGTCCTCCACGGCGATGCGGATGCATTGCGCTGTGTAACTTGTCGCGGTTGCCAGAATTTCGGCGTCGCTCAGCCCCAACTCCCGCCCCTGCTGTTGCAGCGCATCCACGAACGCCGCACCGTAATATTCGCGGCCGGTGGTTTTGGGAGGAGGCAGACGAAGATACGCATCCCGCTGTATCAGCCAGGACAGCAGGGAGGCGCTGACATTACCCGAAGCAGCCAGCCTGCCGCCGGTATCGTAGCGGGCTTTGCCCTGCGTCATGCGCGAGGCAAGCGCATCCATGACCATATTGCCCGGGCCTGTGTCGAAGGCCAGAATATCGTCGGGGGTACATCCTGCGGGCAGCAGTGTAATGTTGCCAATGCCCCCGATATTTTGCAACGCGATGGTTTGGTTACTGTCCCGATAGAGCAGATACTCGGTATAGGGGACCAGCGGAGCACCCAGACCGCCCGCGGCCATATCACGCACACGAAAATCGCTGACGACGGGACAGCCCAACCGTTCGGCAAGGATGCTCGCTTCGCCGATCTGCAGTGTGCCGCGCACCTCACGTCCTCCATACCGGGCGGGGGTTGGCTCGTGCCAAATGGTCTGGCCGTGGCTGCCGATAAAATCAATGTCGCTGTAAGCAAGGCCACAGGAGCGGCAGACGGCTTCACAAGCATCCGCGGAAAGCTGACCAAGGACAAAATTGAGCAAACACAGCTCTCGGCTGTCGGTGGGTTCGCCCCCGGCAACCGACAGGACTCGCTGACGGATACCGTCCGAAAAGGGAAGCGTCACAAAGCCAAGCTGTCGCACCCGCGTGCGGGTGCCGCAGCCCCAGAGCTCAACCGCCGCGGCGTCAATGCCGTCCGCGCTCGTTCCGCTCATCAGCCCGATGGCGATGCAGGAGGGTTTGTGCAAAAACGGCCAATCCATAGCATCACTTCCAAAAAGTTTCAAAGTCGTGAAATAAAGTTTTAAGCAATTCCTATTATACACGAAATTCTGAAAATGGGTAGTCCTTTTCGTGGGGTTGCTGCCCAAAAGGGAGGATTTTCTACATGGACTATATTGCAGGTTGGGACGGCGGAGGAACCAAAACCATCTGTGAGGTACGAAGTCTTGATGGACAAGCGATGGAACGCTTTACCTCGGGCCCTCTCAACCCCAACGGCACCGCGGATGGGCAGACCGAGGAGACGGCAGCGGCGCTGCTCTGCCAAATGGCAAGACTGCCCGGCGGACTGGGCGACTGCCGCATGCTGTGCATCGGTACGGCTGGTATCAGCAATCCCGATACAGCACAGCGGCTTCGCGCAGCACTGTGGGCGGGCGGTTATCAAGGGAGCGTTTGCTTTACCGGCGACCACCAAACGGCTCTGTATGGGGCATTGGGAGGCCCGGGAGGCGCCGTTTTGATTGCGGGTACCGGTTCCATCTGTTACGGTCAGCGGGAGGACGGCCGCGAGGCGCGTTCGGGCGGCTGGGGAAGCCTGATGGACGATGAGGGCGGCGGGTATGCGCTGGGTCGGGATGTTCTGGCAGCCGTCGTGCGCGCACCCGACGGCCGGGCACCTGAAACCTGTCTTCGTCAGTTGGTTATGGAGTATTGGCAGGTGGCGGATATGGCTGGACTGATGCGCGTGGTGTACGCGCCCCAGACGGGCAAAAAGGAGATTGCCTCGCTGGCCCCGTTGCTGGCGCAGGCGGTGGAGCGGCAGGATGAAGCGGCTGTGCGTATTTGTGACAAGGCGGCTGCCGAGCTGGTGCTGCTGGCCATCCCCGTTGTAGAGAAGCTGGAGCTTCGAACAGCGCGGCTGGCATTGATGGGCAGCATTCTCGTACGCTTTTCTCCTGTACGCGAGTCCGTCATACGCGGTCTCGGCAATCGGTTTCCGCAGCTGCGGTGCGTGTCGGCACAGCAGGACGCGGCAG
>JAEZJA010000222.1 GCA_023415895.1 Bacillota bacterium | reverse complement strand
TTACTGGACCAATCGGCTATTTGGCCTCGTTTCTCTTTGCTTAGTTTATCAATGAGCTCAATCCCAAGCTTCGTGCGGTGATGATCGTTGTGTTTTACGCCCCCTCCATTTCGGGTAACGTCTATATGGTTTGGTCGATCTTGTTTTCGGGAGATACCTACGGGTACATCAATGCGTTTCTTCTGAATACAGGAATCATTCACAAGCCGGTTCAGTGGCTGACTGATCCGACCACTATGCTCATGGTGGTCATTATCGTCATGCTTTGGATGAGCCTAGGCTCGGGATTCCTCGCCTTTGTCGCCGGTTTGCAGACCGTTGACAGATCCCTGTATGAAGCCGGTTTTGTGGAAGGGGTTAAAAACCGCTGGCAGGAATTGTGGTATATTACGCTGCCATCCATGAAACCGCAGCTGCTGTTTGGCGCGGTCATGTCCATCACATCGGCCTTCTCCGCCGGTGATGTGACATCCGCGTTATGCGGCTTCCCCTCGACGGATTACGCGGCGCATACCATGATCAATCACCTGGTCGATTACGGAAACGTTCGATTTGAGATGGGCTATGCCTGTGCGATTGCTACGCTTCTGTTCGTGCTCATGATTGGATGCAACCAGATTATTCAGCACCTGCTGCGCAAGGTCGGCAGCTAAACCACCTTTTGACCCGGCTTTTAGGAAAGGAAGGGTATTTCTATGACGGCCAAAGCCATCTCTCTGAAAATCCGGAAAAATAGCCGTTCAAACGGGCGTTCTAAAACCGGAAACATCCTGAATTTTTTGTTTTTGGTTTTACTCGGGGCGTTTATGGCGCTGCCCATGGTGTACGCCATCAGCAGCGCGTTCAAGCCGCTTGACGAGCTTTTCCTGTTTCCACCCCGTTTTCTGGTGCGTCGTCCTACGCTCGATAATTTCAGCGACCTGTTTCGGCTTATGTCCACCTCGTGGGTACCGTTTACCCGGTATATGTTTAATACGGTGCTTCTTGCCTCGGTAGCCACAACCGGTAACGTCATTATCTGCTCCATGGCGGCCTATATGCTGGAGAAGCGCAAGTTTCCCGGTTCTCACTTAATGTATCAATCGGTTGTACTTGCCCTGATGTTCTCAGGTGCCGTTACCGCCATCCCGAACTATTTGATTATGGCGCGGCTTAACTGGATTGACAGTTACCTGTCGCTGATCGTGCCGGCCTTCGCCACCCCCATTGGTCTGTTTCTGATGAAGCAGTTTATGGGGATTGTTCATGACAGCCTCATTGAATCGGCTAAGCTGGATGGCGCCAGCGAATGGCATATTTTCTGGAGAATTGTTATGCCCATCGTCCGTCCGGCTTGGCAGACATTAATTATTTTCTCCTTCCAGTCCACCTGGAACATGACGGGAGGCAATTTTATTTTCAGCGAAGAGCTGAAAACCTTGCCATCCGCCCTCAGTCAGGTGCTTCAAGGAGGCATCGCCCGTACGGGCGTCAGCTGCGCGGTTGCGTTGCTGATCATGATTATTCCGATTGTGGTCTTTATTGCATCGGAAAGCAAGGTGCTGGAGACCATGGGCGCTTCCGGCATCAAGGAATAGAAAGGGGAACACCGCAATGAAACGCAAATGGCTACATCGAGCAGCGGCGACACTCGCCTCTCTAATGCTGCTGCCACTTTCCGTTGTAGCGGAAGCTCCCTTCTATGATTACATCTACGATCAGCGGGGAGAACCCGTAAGTGCTCCCCGCTCCTACGACTTGTTTCGTGTGGCGGATGCTTCGGTGATGGGGAGCACTTTGAAAAACCCCGGAGATCTCTGCGTACATAACGGAGAAATTTTTGTGGCGGATACCGGCAACAACCGCATTCTGGTGCTGGACAGCCAGTTTCAATTTCTGCGTGAGTGGAAGGGTGTGGATGCACCCGATGGAAGGCTGAATTTCTCCGCACCCGAAGGGGTATTCGTTACCCAAGATAACCGTGTGCTGGTCGCGGATACCGGGAACGGCCGCTTGGTCGTCACCGACTTGAACGGACAATTCCTGAATGTGTACGGCGCACCGCAAACGGACATTCTGCCATCCGATTTTCAATACAAGCCCGTCAAAGTAGCCGCCGATAAAGCAGGCCGCCTGTTCGTCGTATCCCAGAGCTTCAACATGGGACTGTTGGAGTTTGACCGCAACGGACACTTTGTCCAAACTCTCGGGGCGGCCAAAGTGCAGGTCACCATCTTCGATTTGTTTTGGCGAATGATTTCGACCGAAGAGCAGCAAGCACGCATGGCGCAGTTTGTACCAACCGAATACAACAACCTGACCGTGGATAACGACGGCTTTGTCTATGCAACCACGGCGATTTACGAAGAATACAATATTGCCGCCTATGGCGATACGGCTATGCGTAAGCTCAGCGCCTCGGGCAACGATATTTTCAAGCACACCACCCCTATCGGCGAGATGCTATACACGGTTCGAGGAAAATTCGCCGGCCCGTCCCGCATTGTGGACGTATATACCGGTGAAAACGGTTCGTTCAGCGTTTTGGATGCGAACCGTGGACGTGTGTTTACTTACGACAGCACGGGTATGCTCTTGTACATTTTCGGAGCCTACGGCGATATGGCAGGAGCTCTTAAGAATCCCCGCGCTCTTGACAAGCTTGGGAATCTGTTTGTTGTGCTGGATTCCGGCAAAAACACCATCACCGCCTATTCTCCCACGCCCTACGCACAGAGCATTGAGCAGGCGGTTAGCTTCCATTATGCCGATGAATATGAGCGTGAGGCAGAGCAATGGGGCCTTGTTCTCAAACGCAACGGCAATTCGGATATTGCGTATATTGGCCTTGGCAAGGCGGCATTCCGAAGCGGAAATTATCAAGAAGCGATGGACTATTTCTATAAAGCCGGTGATCGCACCAATTATTCCAAGGCGTTTCAATATCACCGCCGGGAAATCATTGCCGACAACTTCATGTGGGCGGTACCCGTCTTCCTTCTTCTATTGACCGTTCTCTTGATTGCCTTAGCGATCAAGCGCAAATATTGGCCCGCCCATGTAGAGCCTTCCTCATTCCGCGGCAAGCTCGCCTACAGCCGATACGTAGCGGTTCATCCTTTAGATGGTTTCTGGGACTTAAAACGGGAAAATCGTGGCAGTCTGCGGGTGGCTTTGCTTTTCACAGGGCTTGTTTGTTTGGTTACGGTAGCAAACCGCCAACTCACCGGGTTCCTGTTTAACACCGCCGATCTGAAAGAGTTGAACTTGTTTATCGAACTCTCCAAGGTGCTTCTCCCCTATGGCTTGTGGTGCCTGTCCAACTGGTGTGTAACCTCTTTGATGCAAGGCGAGGGACGCCTTCGGGATATCGCCACCATGACAGGCTATGCCCTGCTTCCTCTGCTGGTACTGCAAACGGTGGGCATTGTCTTGTCCAACCTCATCACCCTTCAGGAGGGAGATTTTTACTACTTCTTCGTGGTGCTCGGCGTGATTTGGAGCCTTGGATTAATCTTGCTCGGGCATCAGCAGATACATGACTATACGATGGGTCGCTCCTTATTTGTGGTCTTCCTGTCGGTGCTGGTCATGGCGATTGTGGTGTTCCTAAGCATTTTGCTGGTGGTCCTCCTACAGCAGATGACCGGATTTGCCGCCGATTTTATCAACGAAATCTTCTATCGAGTGTAGGAAGAAGCGAGTAACGATGCACTATTGCCCGATGAAAGGGGCGAGCGCTCCTTCGGTCGGCTCGTGCAGAACTCCCAGTTTGTGAAAGGAATGGTTAACCCGATGAAACACAGACGATTGCTGCTTCCCGCTATCGCCGCACTAACAGCGAGTACCCTGCTGCTCAGCGGTTGCGGCATAAACGCGACCATCGTGGAGGGGCTTGACGAAAATCACTATATCTATGCGGGCACAACACCCAACAATCCAGCCTCCCGTGAATTTCAAGAGGTGTTATCCAAAGACGGACTCACCCTTTTTGTTAACAATCAAACTGCGGAAATCGCGGTACGGGATGCTGCGGGCAAAATGTGGTACTCCAATCCACAGGACAGAGATACCGATCCCGTAGCCTCCCCCGAAAACAAAAGCAACATGGCCGCGCAGGCAAGGATCATTTACAGCGACAGCACGGGCAATACGCGTTCCATGAACACCTATACCGACGCGGTTGCCAAAGGACAATATCGCATCCGTGTAGATAATAATACCTTGTCCGTACAGTACACACTTGGTGCGGTTGAAGAGAAAAAGCTTGTTCCCGTCATTGTAGAAAAAACACGGTTTGAGGGCATCATTCTCAACAAATTGAGCGCCAGTGATAAAAAAACGCTGGAACGCTATTACATGTTGGTAGACCTTAAAAACATCCAGGATCCCAATTATGGACGCGAGCTTGAAGTCAAGTATCCCGCAGCGAAGAAAGGTGCGGTCTGGGTACTGCGCAACGCTTCCCCTGCTCCCAATATCGCGCAGAAAATACACGATATTGTCGCTACGACGGGGTATACCCGTGAAGATTTGGAAGCGGACAACGCCGCCAATCAGGTCACGGAATCCAAAACGGACAGCGTTTTCAATCTGACCATTCGCTATACCATCGCGGATGGCCGTCTGCTCGTCACGATGCCGGCGGACGAACTGGAGATGCCCCGCGAATTCTTAATTGAGCGTGTCGCTCTGTTGGAGCATTTTGGCTCGGCGGGGATTGACGCAGACGGTTATATTCTGCTTCCTGACGGTTCAGGCTCCCTCCTTCGCTTCCACAACGGAAAGGATACCCTTGCGGCATATTCCGTACCGATTTACGGACGGGATAAAGCGCTGTTTATGGAAGAAAACACGTATAACACGGACGGCGCCCCCCTGCCCGTATTCGGCCTTAAAAACGGCGAATCGGCTTTTCTGGCAGTTATTGAACAGGGCGATGCGTTGGCCAATGTCAACGCCAGCTCCTCGGGACACACCACCAGCTATAACACTGTATATACCGAATTCCGGATTCGTGAAAAAGCCGTGCAAACGGTTGGCGGTTCTAATAACATCATGAATATTTATCAGCAGGAGAGGTACCGCGGCGAAATGTCAGTAAGCTACCGCTTTTTGACCGGAAACGATGCGGGATATGTGGGCATGGCCAAGCTGTATCGCTCGATCCTCTTTGACGGACAGACCGCACGGGTAACCGGCAGTCGTGCGCTTACCCTCGAATTCATCGGGGCAATCGATGTGACGGAAAACATCGCCGGTATCCCCATTACAGTGACTCGTGCGCTGACCTCCTTTGAAGACACCGCCGCGATTCTGCAAGAGCTTGGGCAGGCGGGAGTGGATTTGTCCGCCGTCCAGGCAAGGTACAGCGGTATGTTCAACGGCGGTATGCGTCAGAGCTACGCGGCTACGTTGGATGTGGTTGACAAGCTGGGAGGGGAAAAGGGCTTTGCCTCTCTTCTGGATACCGCAAACCAAGCAGGAGTCGAGCTCTATCCCGATGTCGACTTGCTGTATGCTTACCGGAACACCCTCTTTGATTCGTACAACGTTCGCCGCGACACGGCCAGTTTCCTCACCCGCACCAACGCGGTAATCTACCCCTACAATCCCGCCACCTTTGCGCTGGATACGGATGCCCAACCGCGGTATCTGATCAGCCCGCGTCGCTATGAAAGCCTTTTCGCCTCGTTCCACAGTGAATTTGCCGCTTTGAACAGCAAGAATTTATCGCTGCGCAGCGTGGGAAGAGACCTCGCCGCCGATTACAAAGAGGGCAGGGTCGTGGATCGTCAGACAGCGCTTGCCAACCTGAAGGCGGCTCTGTCATCGCTCAGGGACTATTCCCTGCTGGTGGAATACGGAAACGCCTACACACTGCCTATGTCCACGCACGTAACGGAACTGCCTATGGATTCCAGCGGATACGACGCCGTGGATGACAGCGTGCCGTTTTTACAGCTGGTCATCAGCGGAAACGTGAATTTTACCGGAAAGCCCATCAATTTGGCGGGTGGAAGTCGCCATCATCTTCTGCGAGCGGTGGAAACAGGCGCAGGCTTGTCCTTCACCATCACCGCAGCAGCCAGCGATCAGCTTCGTGATACGGAATACAACCAGTATTTTTCCTGTGACTGGGCCGACGTAAAAGAAACAATCCTTGATACGCTCAACCAAGCGGCTCCTGCTTCGGGTACAGCCGGTCTCGAGATGACGGATCACGTGAAGCTGGCTAACGGCGTGTTTAAGACTACTTTCTCGAACGGCACCAGCGTGGTTGTCAATTATAATCAGCAGCCCTATGAGGGTTCCGAATTTCGTGTAGACGCGGAAAATTTTGTGGTTCTGTAAGGAGGGAAGCCCTATGCTGAAACAAACAAAAGCGCGAAAAAACCGGTCGCTGGAAGTCAAGCAGCGCCGGATCGGCTACGTCTTTGTGGCACCGCTGATCGTGGGCATGCTCGCATTCGTGGCGTTCCCGGTTATTCAATCACTGATTTTCAGTTTCAGTAAGCTCAACGTGGTCGCGTCGGGATATCGGCTTGACTTTTTGGGATTTGAAAACTACCGGTATATCTTCGCCGTGGATCCGGATTTCCGGTCCATGGTGATTACCTCCGTCAGGGATATGCTCATCAACGTACCCGTAGTCGTCCTGTTTAGCTTTTTCGTAGCGAGTCTGCTCAACCAAAAGTTCCGCGGACGCGGCGTGGTTCGAGCCATTTTGTTTTTGCCTGTCATCATTGCCTCCGGCGTCGTTGAGAGCGTGGATAAAGGAGACCAATTCAGCACCCTGCTATCCTCCGGTTCGCAGGCGGCTGGCAACTCTGCCGTGGGTGAACAGCTGTCTGAACAGTTGATTTTGTATTTGCAGCAGCTCAACATCAGCCCGCAGATTACCAATTTCATCATTGATACCGTGTCCCGCGTTTACGACATTACGATCATGTCGGCTGTTCCCATCATCATCTTCCTGGCCGGGCTGCAATCCGTATCGCCTTCCCTATTTGAGGCTAGTTATATTGAGGGGGCCAGCAAATGGGAAGTGTTCTGGAAAATCAGCCTACCGATGGTCAGCCCATTGATTTTGGTGGCAGTAATCTACTGCATCATTGATTCCTTTACCAATGTGTCCAATCCCGTCATCAGCCGGATTCATTCAGCAGCGTACGATTCCCTGAATTTTGGGCTCAGTTCCTCCATGGCATGGAGTTATATGTTACTGATTTTGGCCGTCTTGGCAATTGTATTTAAGATTGTTTCCAAATTTATCTTCTATCAAGAATAAGAAAGGAGCGGTGCAGTATGGAGACAACGACCAGAAAAGGACGTCCATCCCCAGAAAAAAAACAGGCAATCATCCGGCGATCCGGCATGACGGCCTGGGCGATTGTTCGGGGAATCCTTCTCGCAGGAATCTGCTTTGTTGTCCTTTTTCCTTTGTATTCTAAGGTCTCCCGTTCCTTGATGGCGGTAGAAGACCTGTATAACCTGACCGTTCGATATATTCCGGCGAACTTTACCCTGCAAAATTATAAGATGATGTGGGCATGGATGGATATGCCCAAGACCTTGCTGACCACGATGGGCATTTCTTTGCTTGTGGCTTTCTGTCAGACCGCGGCAGCAACCTGGGTTGGATACGGTTTTGCCCGTTTCAAATTCCGAGGACGCAACGCATTGTTTATCGGGCTAATCGTGTGCATGGTAATTCCTCCCGATTTAATGCTCATGCCGCTGTATCTGATTTTTCAGGGCATGCACATGATCGATACCCCTTGGCCCTTCGTGCTGATGGGACTGACTTGCACGGGACTAAAAAATGGGCTGTATGTGTTTCTTCTTCGGCAGTATTTCATGGGAATGCCCAAAGCCCTCGAGGAAGCCGCCTATGTAGATGGCGCTGGGCCGATGAAAGCTTTTGTTAAAATTATGCTCCCCGGCGCCGTACCCATGATGATGACCGTGTTTCTCTTTTCCTGTGTATGGCAGTGGTTGGACAGCCTGTATTCCTCCGTCTTTTTTCAGGAAATTAAAACGATGGCATCCGCTCTTACCGGACTTGGTCACGTCAACGATATGACCGGTATGGGCGTATCTGACCCTGCGGCAATTACTCTGATCAAATACGCTGGTATCGTTCTGCTGATATTGCCTATGGTGATTCTCTATCTGTTCTGTCAGCGTTATTTTGTAGAGAGCATCGAACGCAGCGGTCTGGTCGGATGATCATGGCTGAATAGGAGAATTCACCCTTATAGCGAATGTAAAAACGCATGGCACTTTGTTTGTGATCATAGCATTTCCAATTGAAAAATAGTTTACGGTAATGAACGCCGATTTTTACCATGATCAAGGGGCTATTGCACAACATTCGTTTTGCAATAGCCCCTTGCATTTTAAAATTACCCTCTTACCTTAAATGACTCACAGTCCGTGCATTCCTGCATCGTCGGGTTTTGTTCATGTGTGCCAACCTGGATGCTATCCAAAGAGCAGTAGTTCTCTTCCTGGCAATGATACATGCACTGCTGAACGGAACAGCGAATGCTTGTATTGGCGTGTTCGCACTTATCCAATCATAACACCTCCCTTATAAAGCATCGGCAATAGTGTACCCTGACGCAAACAAATTATCCGATGCGAAGGAGACGGATGATTGGATGAACAGGCGCAATTTTCTTGTTTCATATACATAATACATACAGGTGCGCACGGTGGTTGTATGGCTGCTTGCTTTCATTGACAACAATTGGTGAATATGTTAAAATTATATTGGCTAGGTTCCAACAGATTTTACAATTCATCACAAACCATAAAGCAAAACTGTCCCTGATCGGGAGCGGCTGTGCTTCTAAAAAAATGAGGATGAATCCCTCTTCAAAAGGAGAGACTTGATGAAACTGACCAACTACAAACAGGAGTTCGGCTTTGCTCTGTGTCTTGGGGCATATGCCATCGGCGGCTTGGTTGTCTTTTGCATCACGCGCCGTTTTCTCCATATCATGATGGTCTGGAACCTACTTTTAGCCGTACTCCCCTTGCTTTTTGCCAGACTAATGCGGCACAAGTATCGTCGGGGAGATACACTGAAGAAGGGGATTCTGG
>JAEZJA010000133.1 GCA_023415895.1 Bacillota bacterium | reverse complement strand
ATCTGGGTCAGCTGATTTTTGTGGATCTGCGTGACCGCACGGGGATCGTGCAGCTGGCTTTTGACGAGAATACCGACCGGGCGGTTTTTGACAAAGCCTTCTCGGTACGCAGCGAATATGTTCTGGCGGCCAGGGGCACCGTGCGTGTGCGTTCCTCCATTAACAAGGACATTCCTACGGGCGAAGTGGAAATTGCCGTGACCGAGCTGCGTATACTCAACAAGGCGGAAACCCCGCCCTTTGAAATTGTGGAAAACAGCAACACCTCCGAGGCGCTGCGCCTGAAATATCGCTACCTCGATTTACGCCGTCCCGATTTACAGCGCAACCTGCTTCTGCGTCACCGCATTGCCAAGGTGACCCGCGATTATTTCGACGCACAGGGCTTTGTGGAGATTGAAACGCCCATGCTCATTAAATCCACGCCCGAGGGCGCACGTGATTTTCTCGTGCCCTCGCGCATTCACAGCGGCCAGTTCTATGCCCTGCCCCAATCGCCTCAGCTGTATAAGCAGCTGTCGATGGTGGCGGGATTTGACCGGTATATGCAGATTGCCCGCTGCTTTCGTGATGAGGATCTGCGCGCCGACCGTCAGCCGGAATTTACGCAGATTGACCTTGAGATGTCCTTTGTAGACGTGGAGGACGTGCTGGCAATCGGAGAGGGCTTTATTTCCACCGTGTTCCATGAGGTGCTGGGCGTGGAGATTCCCATGCCGCTGCCCCGCCTGACCTATACGCAGGCGATGGAGCGCTATGGTTCGGACAAGCCGGATACGCGCTTCGGCATGGAGATTGTCGATTTGACGGACACTGTACGCGGCTGCGGCTTCGGGGTCTTTACCTCGGCCATCGAGGGCGGCGGTACGGTGCGCGCCATTACGGCTAAAAAAGCCGTATCCGTACTGACGCGCAAGGAAATGGACAAGCTGACCGAGATGGTGCGCGGAATCGGTGCCAAGGGTCTTGCCTGGGCGCGCCTGACGGATGACGGCATTGCTTCCTCCTTTGCCAAATTTATGACCGAGGACGAAATGAAGGCGCTGCTGAATAAAGCGGGAGCCGAAACGGGCGACGTGGTGATGATCGTTGCCGATACCAACCGCAAGCATGTGTTGACGACGTTGGGCGCGCTGCGTCTGGAGACGGCCAACAAGCTTCAGATTGAGCGCAAGGGCTACAATCTGTTGTGGATTACCGATTTCCCCTTCTTTGAGTGGGATGAGGAGGCCAAACAGTATGTGGCCATGCATCACCCCTTTACGGCACCGCTGGATGAATGCATTCCCTATTTGGATACCCAGCCCGACAAGGTCTATGCCAAATGCTATGACCTCGTGCTCAACGGCATCGAGCTGGCCAGCGGCTCCATCCGCATCACCGACGGCGAGCTGCAAAAGCACATGTTCAAGGCGTTGGGGCTGTCGGATGAGCAAGCCTATGAAAAGTTTGGTTATTTGATCGATGCATTCCGTTACGGCGCGCCTCCTCACGGCGGTATGGGTCTGGGACTGGATCGTCTGGTCATGCAGATGCTGGGTGCCTCCACGCTTCGCGACGTGATCGCCTACCCCAAGGTGCAGAACATGACCGAGCTGATGACCGAATGCCCCGCTGTGGTCGATTCGGCACAGCTGGACGAGCTGGGCATCGCGCTGACCAAAGCACCCAAAGTCGAGGCAGACTAAGAAGCTGTCCTACGTATAAAATAGTGTTAGCTCTATAGGCAAAAACCCCGTCGAAAAGGAATTCCTTTTCGACGGGGTTTTCTTGATTGAGAGCATACGCCTTTTGTGCGCATGACTATATTCCTTTGACAAAGACAAGGGCAGAGGCTTTGTGGTTAAAGGCATTATGGTGCCTTTACGGCAAGAGCGTCCTTTTTCCGAAGTTTGCGCAGCCGCTTGCATTCGTATGACCGGTGATCTGCCTCCTGAAGCGCCTCCTGAAGCGAGTGGCCTTCTCCGCTTCGGTAAATGCTGTAGCCATAGGAGAGGGAGGGAAGCTGGTTGTCACGCTTGCGGCCTTTTTCCACGCGGGACTCCAGAAGAGTGAGCATGCGCTCAATATCCGCTTCCTTTGCACTTTCACTCAGCCAGCAAAACTCGTCCCCGCCGATGCGGTAGCAATCCCCCATCGTGCCGAAGATATCCGATAGGACGTCAGAAAGAGCGACAAGACACCGATCTCCCGTCTGATGACCGAACAGGTCATTGACCTGCTTGAAATCGTCCACGTCAAAAAAAGCGACGGCGACATACGGCTTGTCCTGCAAATGGCGGATGGCATCCTCGTACATTTGCCGATTGAGAAGCATAGTCACGGAATCATACCGGTCATTTTGGCTGCAGATGAAGGCGAATTTCATGATGAGGGCCATGGTATTGCATGTCCAGGTCACGTGAAGCACAGGCCAGAGAACCTGAATAATGCAACCGATGTTGATGAACACAACAAGCGAGCCCATAAGAAGCGGGAGGTTTTGACGGCGGCGATTGCAGTTTTTCAGGGAAAGAATCAAAAACAGCACCAGACACCAGCTATACACAGCCACAAACACGAAAAATAACGGCCCGCGGGAATATACATTTTGATCGGATACGAAAAAGATCCATCCTGTTTGAATGGATAAAAAGGACAATACGGCGTTGATGACACAGGGGGGAATCAGCCAACGAAAAGCCGTCGTCGATCTGGCACCAAACGCAATGGCCAGAATGTAGACAACGAAGGGACTGAGAGAAAAGCCCACTGCATTCGCGATCACGTTGGGGATGCGCAACGCCGCCGAGGAAATATCGCACACAGATGTGCAGATCTCTGCCAGGATGATCACAATGATGGTCAGATCGGCTGCCAAAAACGCACGTTTACGCTGCCGATCAATGACCTGACTGTAACAGATCAGAGGAATCAGCATCAGCAGTGCAACGATATCCACAGATTCAATCGCCAAATAATAGGTGATCATAATGGTTTCCTCATAACCTTGCACAACGCAGATAATCGCTCTGCCAGCATTTCAGCAAACAGGTGAGCAACAACGAATACGATGCAATCAGGCATGGAGTTTGACAAAAATGGCAGCAACGATTATGTAAGCCGGAACAACCGAGACGGGGCTATTCGCCGGCGTACCCTCTTGTTCATCCGCCGATGTTTTACATCGTTATTTTATCATGAATTAATCCAAAGTACAACCAAATTGGTAAAATTCACCTATATACGATCAACAAAAAAGCAGCAGGGGCAAAATTTTGCTCCTGCTGCTGCAATTTTATGAAAGATTGTGGCGATAATC
>JAEZJA010000090.1 GCA_023415895.1 Bacillota bacterium | reverse complement strand
ATATACAGCGGCATTGGCTTTGACATCATTAAATCGCATAATGGCGCCATTGCCGCTGGGAATCAATAAATATCCTTCCTGCGACTTGTTACCCGAGAACAAATACGGTAAAACGGTGACCTCGCTGATCAACGAGGTTCCTTTTTCCTCGATGCCACCGGATGGCATCGTCACTTTCAGACAATCCTGCTGGAGTTGATAGAGCAGAGTTATAGAAAATTGTTCGTTCTCGCCATTGAAGTGATATACCACTTTGAAGCCATTCTCGGTATAGGAAATTTCGATGCTATTGTCACGAATACACTGGTACGAATTCAGTGTACGGCTTACTTTTTCTTCATCAAAATAGGTTACCAGCAATTGCGATCTCAGTTCGTCTTCCACAGTAGATACTGATGGATTATCCGATTCCGGTGACTGAGGATTGGTCCACCAAACTTTTTCGGTAGCCTGATCCACAATACCCACATTCGCTGTCATAGCATCGATCCATAAAGTATAGCGATCACTATCTACCTCAGCCTGTACCATATTTTCATTGGGAACAAAAGTAGTTTCAGTAAACGCTGTATCCATCTCCGCTGACACGGGATTTGGCACAAAACCTATACAGCATAACAAACTAATTGCCATGCCAAATCCAATAAATCTTTGAATTTTCATGCGTTACACCCCCGTATCAGCGTCCTAATTCCGTTATAATTGTAGAAACAAAACCTGACATTTGCTGAAAAATACTAAAGAACAGCAAAATAAGGAAAATTACCGCTAACATCATTAGTATTGTCAATAGCGAAGATACGATGGTGCCGGAAACGGTAAATTGTTGCATCATCATAACGCCGCAAAACAATAAAATCAGCATCCATCCTTGTGATATGATTAAAAACGTATTCAGCATGGTGGCTTCCGAGAGCACCAATACAGAAGAAATTGCTACCATGGGAACCTGTATCAATAGATATGGCACTACCGAATAACAGGTGGCAATCCACAACTCACGAAAGTTTCCTTCGCCTTCAAGAAGGGTTCCCGTTGTCCAGTTACACACTGTCCACAAAAATAAGATTCCTATTGAAGACAACAAGGTGGACAATAGGCTGAAATTGGAAGGCTCGTTGTTCGAAAACAAGTACCCCGTATTAAAATAGGTGAATATCTGTGTAAGGAAATACAAGAGCGCTAGAACATTGGCCAGAACCAATGAACCACGTTTTTCATATTTGATGCCACCATAGGCTTTTAATGGGTGAAACAGCTGCTGGAACAAGGTTAAAAAACGCGATCTGTCAAAGGTGTTTGTTTCCCTCTCGACTAACTCCGGATAACGGAAACGATTATATGTCAGTTTCACGAATTTTTTTATATTATGCATTCCGTTTCCTCCATTTAGCGATTGGCCGCCATAAGCCACTTTTTCAACCAACGCAATCCGAAAAACAGTCCAACGATAACAAAAATGACAACCGGAAGAAGCCACATCCAATTGTTGCGGATAAAGTCTCTGCGATACTCCTGCATTGCCATGGAATAATAATAGCGATCGTCGCCTTCCCGCAGATACTCCAGCGCTTCCTTCGTTTTGCCTTCCTGCAATAATGCACGGCCGATACTTTGGTAGGCGATGGTGAAGCTAGGATTATAGCTTAAAATCTTTTGCCACTCATCCACAGAGCCGGTATAATCGCCCTGTTGATAACGGGAAAACGCCTGGCGGATTTGCCTCACATACCCTGTTGGTTCCATCAGGGTAATGGTGTTTTTATCCGCATCGGCAACGAGGTAGGTATCGCCGCGTTTTTCCAGCGCAACAGCATTTTTGAAATAGCCCAGCTGTTCGCCTTCACCGCCAAAAATGCACAAAGGATTCAGCTGCATATCATACTGCAACACTTTGCCTCTCACGGAATCTAACACCGATAAAACGCCATCCGCGTCCAGATGAATATCCCGAATTTGGCTCACAACAAGCTGTCCTTTGGAATAATCAAACTCTTGATCACCAAAATTGTTACGATCGTATCCTGAAGTAAAAAGCGAAGTATCGTCATAGCCGGGGTATTTGAGGATGTTTTCGCCTGCCGCATTTAGCCGGCGAACCTGCTTCGTGTTTACGGCAGCAGTACTGGTAAAAATAAAATCCTCACTATCAATAAACACATTGGATAGCTCACTGGAGATCGTACGTACAAGTCCCTCGCGCTGTTCTTCCGAAAAGAGATTTTTCCATATATTTTGCAATACGATCGATGGCGTCACTTCCACCTTTGTAGCGCCAAAGAAATTGACAAACTCCCCCTCGGCGTTGTATTGTACCAGTCCTTGATAGACACCGGTGGCCTGAACAAAAATACTTCCCGCGGCATTGACAACGACCTTGGATGGTTTATACTCCGTACCCTTCGGTAAACTGGCGCTGTCCGGCCGCCCATATCGGCGAACAAGTTTGCCGTAATCATCCGCCACCAACACTTCTTGTGAGCCGGTGTTGCAGATATACAGTTTGCCATCTTTATAGAAAACGCCTTGTGGATTGGCCAAATCAATAACATTTTCGCCATCGCTCAGCGAATCAACGACCTTTGTAACGGTGTTATCCGTACCAATGATCACAACACGGTTATTCCCGGAATCCGCGATATACAAATTACCTTCTTTGGATACATGCATATCCTGAATCCCATTAAAAGCACCAATGCCCAGTGTTACCCCGTCCAGAGCCGTACTGGCAAGATAAGTGTCGGGAGTCGCTACGGAGTTTCCTTTGCGATCATAGTAATAGCTTTCTGCATTTGCAGACATGGTGCTGATACAGCAAAGTACGAGCAAAATCTTCCCCATACGCCGAAACATACAACTCCTCCTTTCTTTGACAAATAAGACTATTTCAGTCCAGAATGAGCCATTGTTTCAACAACTGATCTTTGACTGAACAGGAAAAATACCACGGGTGGAATCAACAGAATTACCGTTGCAGCTGCTGAAATGCCAGCACGGGATAGTCCTGCCCCACTGAGTTGGGACAACATAGCCGGTAGCATTTTCAGTTCTTCACTGTAAATAAATTGTGTACCCGTCGTATTCCAAACCGACGAAAATGTGAATATACCCAGTGTAAGCCAAGCCGGCCGCACCATAGGCAAGACCATTTTAAAGAACAGCTGTACTTCCTTGGCACCGTCAAGACGAGCAGACTCCAATGTTTCCTCAGGAATCCCTTCCATAAACTGTACCATGAGAAACACACCGAACGAGGTGCCCATAGCGGGTAAAATCAGCGCCGCATAGGTATCGATCAACCGTGTTTTAACCATTAATATATACTGCGGTACCGCTGTAACCTCGGTACGAAACAAGATAGCAAATACAATCAACTGCATCAACAATCCCTTTAGGGGAAATTTGTGTTTAGCCAGCGGATAGGCAGCCATTGATGCCACTAATATATACCCCACTGTAGACAACAAAGCGACAAAGACACTGTTGTATATGTATCGTTCGATCGGCACAGGTGCTTGCCCCTGAACGCGGATCAAGCCAATAAAGTTATCAAAAGTCGGACTTGTTACATAGAGTTTGGGTGGGAACAAAAACAACTCGTGAATTGGTTTTAACGAATTGATGATCGCATAATAAATCGGCAATAGCATAAAACATCCAAGAAAAGCTAGAAACAACACGACCAATAGATTTCCCGTTGTGGAACGAGCTAACCGACGCTGGCCTTTGGAATGAATCGTCACAAGCAGTCACCTCCTTGACTTAACAAGCTTAACCCTGTCCGATATTTCGCAGCATTTTGTTTAAGGCCGTCCACGTTGCCACCATGATAATAAAGAGAACAACGGCCACGGTACAGGCATATCCCATTTCCAAACGGGTGTATCCATAATCTGAAATGTGGAGCACCACGGTATGCGTGGAATAATCCGTACTGGGGTTGCCTGTCAGCATGGCATTTTGATAGCCTACGGCAAACGAGCTGGAAATCGAGAGCACCGCACTGATCAACAGCTGCGGTATCATTTGCGGTAATGTGATGAACCACAACTCCTGCCAGCGATTTCTAAGACCATCCATGGCCGCCGCTTCATATAAGCTACGGTCCAGTTGTTTGAAACCTGCGACAAAGGATAAAAAGCCTGCGCCCATACTCATCCACAAAATAACGACAATGACCACAATGGAGTTGTATTCCGGATCATTTTGCCATTGGATGGGTGAAGCAATAAAACCGAATTTCATTAAGAGCGAGTTCAAAATGCCATATGTATCCCCACTGAATACATACTGCCACATCATAAACACATTGCCGGCCAATGTGGGAGCATAAAAAATCAGTGTCAAAATCGAACGCGTTGTACGACCGGTCTCATTGATCATCCACGCTACCAAAAAGCTCAGTATATATCCCAGCGGACCGGTGATCAGAGCATAATACAAGGTGTTTCCGAGAGATTTTATAAAAATATCATCATCCAAGAATAGACGTATATAATTATCCGCACCGATAAATTTCATCGGGTTGACCATGTCAAAATCCGTAAAACTAAAGAAAATGGAGATACCGATGGGAATCAGTG
>JAEZJA010000079.1 GCA_023415895.1 Bacillota bacterium | reverse complement strand
CGGCTATTCTCTGCATATCGACAACAGCAACCTTCCTGCCCTGTTCAATACCTTCCTGACGTATCTGACCGAAAACAAAAGTCTGATAGCCCAAGCCTGCGCGACCTTTATCAAATCATTGTCCAAGGAAGAATTGCTGCTGGTGGGAATGTATCCAGATTCCGTGGACGAATACGCGCAAGAGATTGGGGAAACCATCAACCAGATTCTTGAAGACGGTTTCTCCCCGATAAAGGCTGCTGCCACTGAGGAAGAAGCCAGCACAGGTGAAGAAACACTGGATGATCTTCTCACTTTTAAATACGATTACTCGTTGACAAAGAAGGGAAGTTCCTCATTTGAAATTGGTGAATCCTTTAATCTCCAATATCCGCCGGCTGCATCCGATTCGGAAGTGGAAACCGACATTTCCATTGATCTTGTGCTTGCCAACACCTTGACCTTCAACGCGACCGGAGCGGGTGAAAACAAGGCCAGCCCTGACGTTAAAGATACCAAAGCCGCGGGCGCTAGCCTGAGCCTCACATTGGATGACCCTGCCGCTACGGGCTGCGGCATCCTGTACAGCTCCTCCGCCGATATGAGCAACCCTGTGAAATTGGAAGGCACAAAGCAGGCTGACGGCACTTACCTCGTGTCTCTGCCGAGTCTGGCTGCCGGTACTGTCTACTATCAAACCTATACCATCGACGGAGCCTCCAATCTGTTGGTCAGCAATAAGGTCTATTCCTTCCAGGCCACTGCCGCTGCGGACAACAAGCCAAACCCCCATACGGGAGAAGCTTCACCCGCTGTGGCACTGCTGGTGACAGCCGGACTCGCCGCAGTTACCCTTTGCATTGAAAAATCCCGCCGTTCGAAGGCTTCTAAGTAAGATTCACCCACGTATCTACCAAAAGCGGATAAGCGCAAACGCGCTTATCCGCTTTTGGTTAATGAAAAAGCAAAGCTTATAAAGAGCAAAGCCCATCGGTCACCGTCATATCTGTTTGGGCTAGCCGTTTTCCCCCGTTACCCTGACCTGACACGATTTCATCGTATCAAGGGCAGCGGCATGACTGGCCGGAGTTACTCCGGCACAGCAGCTCGCATCCACCAGCACCGGCACCTCCGGCAGGCAGGCTTTCATCAGCAGCGCATTGGACACCACGCAAATATCGGTACAAAGTCCGATCAATTCTACACTTTCCACATCCCTCTGCGCCAGGTATTGCCCCAGCGCGAGGCTGGCGAAGGTGCCTTTTTCAAACACCTGCGCATCGGGTGCACAGCGGCGAACATCCGGATGAATCTCCCATCCCAGTGTTCCTTTCACGCAGTGGGGCACTGGCAGATGACTGCCCTCTTGGGTGTTCAGATACTGATCGTCGTGCGTGTCCTGTGTGAACAGCACCTCGCCGTCAAAGCCCCGTATTTTCTCGTACACACGAGGCAGAATCCTCTGTGCTTCGGGCGTACCCAGACTGCCGTCAATAAAATCGTTCTGCATATCCACCACAACTAAAACCTTCATTTGTCCTTGTGCTCCTCTCTTTGTTCCGGCTGTACGCCCCGGATAGTCTCCGTCCTCGTACAAATCGCCGCTGTTTCGTTTGTTTAAGTGCGCCTTTAATTCAATCACTCTTTAAAAAGGGCGGCACCGCGTGTTGAAGGGCATACTGCTAAACTGACCGCTTATAGTCTGCGCAAAATGATAGCAACAAAATTCATATACTTTCCAGCGCCGGCCTCCATCGATTTGCGGTCACCGCGTGCATAGTCGTTGTCACTGGCCAGCCAGTCGTTCCACACTTCCTCATTGCTTTCCATCTCATGAATGGAGACAATCTCCACGCCGGGCGTCTGACGGATGATGTTTTCCCAGTACGCCGCATCGTGAATGGTATCCAGATCCTCCGGTGTCCAGGATAACAGGAACTCAGGCGGCAAATTGTCGTGACAGTCCTTTTTCATGCCCGGAACGGCAATATAGAGCATGCCTCCGTGGCGCACTAGGGGCAGCAGATGCTTGCCCAAATACGCGGGGTCACGTCCAAAATAGTGATAGGAATCCACGCTGACCACGGCATCAAAGGTTTCTTCTGCATAAGGCAGTGCAGTGGCATCCGCATGGATGGGCATAATTTGTTCATTGGTCAAGCCCATATCGTCAAAGAAGTGCTTGACCTCGGTCGGATCGCACCACAAATCGGTGGCAAACACGCGAAAGCCATACTCTTTCACGAGGAATACGGAGGTCAGACCCTGTCCGCTGCCCAGATCCATGACGAGTGAGCCGCGTGGGATAACGTGATTTTGCAAAAGCTCTTCCTCAATCTTAATCGGGTTTGGCCCCATAATCTTCTGGCGTACGAGGGTGGTGTCATAATGGCTGCATTTTATATAGTTCATTGTGTATTCTCCTAACCGTTTATCGATTTCATTCGTTTTGTCTTTAGTAGTCATGATCCCAGAACAAGAATGCAAAAAGGGTGCAGCCCATTACGACTACACCCCGAACAGCCTTTTTCTCTGTCGGTCATAGTCCTGTAAAAACAAAACTGCACAGCAAAGCTAGCGGCCAATGCCGCCTTTCTGCTCCCTTTGCAATTCGTGTTCCTTACAGAACAATCTCCAAACAGACACTTCCCTGTCATTGATGACTATAGTATACCACATGCTGCCAAGAAATACAACCCCGGCATAAAAAAGGAGCCTCTCTCTGAGGAAATATGAAGCCCTTTTGCCTTGTGCCAAGCCGTTTCATTTCTGTCCAAAGGGCTTTCCCCCTCGCTGTATCGGGTCTGCACACAACAGGCCGGCGGTATCCCTATTGAGGGCGCTTGAACGGCAATGGATCACCAGCTCCTCCGCCGACGCCAGGGTCGCGACAACGCAAACGAAGATGGCGGAGGGCGTCAGCCCCACCAACAGATACAACAGGGGAAAACCAAAAAGTACAAGCCCCGTGGCTTTATTGGCGCACGTATGCAAAAAAGCGGCGCAGTGGTACTTCACCACGCCGACAACAAACGACAACAGACGGAGCAGTGCAATAACCCCGACCCACCAAAGCAGCCAGGCGGGCCATGTGAACAGCGACAGTAGTCGGATAAGCACCGCACCGATAAAGAACAAATCCGCCAGACTGTCCAACAGCGCGCCCGTCCGGCTGGTGCAGGCAAACCGCCGCGCCAGGTAACCATCGGCCGCGTCGCTGAGGCCGCAAATTGTATACACTACAAAAAAGGCGGCAGATAAAGGCTGCACAAATAACAGCACCACTGCTCCGACCATGCGCAGCAGTGTCAGAACCGTCGGTATCTTTGTCATGATACGCCCTCTTTCGTATTATTTCTCTAATAATATACAAAATGTATACAATATTCGACTTCTTATGACAAGAAAGCGGTGCTATCAACCAACAGCACCGCTTTTCATCATTGCCCTTTTTTAGCGCACATCCCGCAGACCGAAGCCGCGCAGCAGCTCGCGGGCATGTTCCACCTGTTCAGGTTCAGGAGGCTGGGTCGTCTCCAGCGTATACGTCTCACCCAACGCCTCCCACTTGTATTCGCCCATCTTGTGAAAAGGCAGCAGCTCCACACGCTCGATGCAGGTATAGGGCTTGAGCAGCTGGCCAAGCTGATGCAGCTGTGCGTTGTCGAGTGTCAAGCCTGGCACCAGCACGTGGCGGATCCACACGGGTTTGTGCATACGCTGACACGCATCGAGAAGATCTAGCGTATTGTCCATACTGCGCCCGGTGATTTGTCGAAAAAGGGAATCCTCCGCCGCCTTGATATCCAACAGTACAAGGTCGGCCAGCTCCACCGCGGGTCTGCAAGCCAGCAGAGAAACCGCTCCCGAGGTATCCAGTGCCGTATGCAAGCCATGTTCATGGCAGCCTTCCAGAATAGAGGCGGCAAACTCGGGCTGCATCAGTGGCTCGCCGCCCGACAGCGTCACGCCGCCCGAAGCGATAAAGCTTTTATAGCGGATAATGTCGTTGACAACATCGACCGAACCAATCTCCTGACCTCTTTCGACATGCCAGGAATCGGGATTGTGGCAATACAGACAGCGCATCGGGCAGCCCTGCAAAAAGAGCACGTAGCGGATGCCCGGCCCATCAAGCGTGCCGAAGCTTTCCACCGAATGAATACGCCCTAGGACATTGTGCAAGGGATCCCCTCCTCCGCCGTCAGAAACGTGTGTGGAACGTGCGGTTGATCACATCCAGCTGCTGCTCGCGGCTAAGCTTAACGAAGTTGACCGCATATCCCGACACACGGATGGTCAGCTGGGGATAGAGCTCGGGATGCTCCATCGCGTCGAGCAGCACCTCGCGGTTGAGCACATTGACATTGATATGATGGCCCGATTCGTTGAAATAGCCGTCCAGCAAACCGACCAAATTATGCGCCCGGTCGGCTTCGTCGCGGCCCAAGGCACCCGGCACAATCGAGAAGGTATAGCTGATGCCGTCCTCGCTGTAATCGTAGGGCAGCTTGGCGACCGACATCATAGAGGCGACACAGCCGTGGCTGTCCCGTCCGTGCATCGGGTTGGCACCCGGCGCAAAAGGTTCACCCGCCTTGCGTCCATCGGGTGTGGAGCCCGTCTTTTTGCCGTAAACCACGTTAGAGGTAATCGTCAAAATCGACAGCGTGTGCACCGACTCGCGATAGGTCGGGCATTTGCGCAGCTTGCTCATGAACATCTTGACGACATCCACCGCAATGTCGTCCACCCGCGGGTCATTGTTGCCGAACTTGGGATAGTCTCCCTCGATCTCAAAATCCACCGCCAGCCCGCTCTCGTCCCGGACGGGGCGTACCTTGGCGTATTTAATGGCCGACAGCGAATCCGCCACGACCGACAGTCCCGCGATACCGCAGGCCATCGTGCGGTAAACCTCGTTGTCGTGCAGCGCCATCTGCAGCTTCTCATAGCAGTATTTATCATGCATATAATGGATTACATTGAGCGTGTTGACATACAAGGAGGCCAGCCAGTCACAGGTATACTCGAATTTACGCATGACATCCTCGTAGTCGAGGTAGCGTCCGCGGCAGGCCAGCAGCTCGGGGCCGATCTGGGCGCCGTTCTTCTCATCCCGTCCGCCGTTGATCGCGTACAGCAGCGCTTTGGCCAGATTGGCACGCGCGCCGAAGAATTGCATCTGCTTGCCAATGCGCATGGCGGACACACAGCAGGCGATGCCGTAATCGTCACCGAATTTCTTGCGCATGAGCTCATCGCTCTCATACTGAATCGAACAGGTCTCGATGGACACCTTCGCACAATAGTTCTTGAAGTTCTCGGGCAGGCGGGGGCTCCACAGAATGGTCATGTTTGGCTCGGGCGCCGGGCCGAGGTTGTAAAGGGTGTGCAGGAAACGATAGGACATCTTGGTGACCATGTGACGTCCGTCCGTGCTCAGTCCGCCGATGGATTCAGTCACCCAGGTAGGATCGCCGCTGAACAGCTCGTCATAAGAGGGTGTGCGCAGGAAGCGCACCATACG
>JAEZJA010000116.1 GCA_023415895.1 Bacillota bacterium | reverse complement strand
TCAAATAATGCATTAAATAAACTGGAGGTTGTCGAGTTGTTCAGATTAATGTCCTCTTAAATCTAATTCACTGTAAATGGAATCATTATCTCCCCACGAATACACCACATAATATGTGTCGCCGCTTATATCGGTGTTAAGTGATACTGTCCCATGTTCAACAAATGAGATATTCTTATCTGTTTGATTTTCCACTATGCACTCCCAGTCATTCTTCGCATATTGAGAATAATATGTTTGCAGATCTTGTAACGGCAATTCGCTCTTTACTAATATTCCGCCAAGATACTGCATACCGTTACCACTCCCAATCAATTTGCCGGCTTTTGAAAATGTTTCGATATATTGTGTATTATCTGGTAATTTTATTGCCTTAATGCTCTTAGCCATTTTATTGGCAATAAAATCATTGACAATAGGAATGGAAACCACAAAGCAAAAAACAGCAACAATCGTTACGCTAACGATACACCATGTTAATTTACGCTGCTTCATAATGTTATCCTCCCCATAAATTTATCTTTTAAGTTGTTTAATCTCGCCAAAATCATACCATAGAATATTATTGTTATTAATATGTAAAAAGACTGTCAACAAAAATCGACAGTCTTTCTGGCGGAAGCGGTGGGATTCGAACCCACGAGCCCGTGAGGGCTACCTGATTTCGAGTCAGGGCCGTTATGACCACTTCGATACGCTTCCGTATTGTTTGTCAGCAGCGGCAGGATATATGCGGCAAGTGCCCTATTCATAACAGCAGAATAAGAAACAATGGATACCTGGCTGCCTTTGATGCTTGTTTATTATAGGGCAGAACCTCTGTTTTGTCAACCGGTTTTTCCATACCGTAAAACAAATGTTGATACCAAAAGTTGAACCGTTGAAGCAAAAAGTTGGAGCAAAAACAGTCATTGAGTAAAACTAATTCTTGACAAGATCATAAACGTATGCTAGAATACTATAGCGTTGTAACGCTATGCGGCTTTAGCTCATCTGGTAGAGCGCAACCTTGCCAAGGTTGAGGTAGCGAGTTCGAGCCTCGTAAGCCGCTCCATAAAACCGGCCTGTTAAGGTCGGTTTTCTTTATTTTTGTATTGCTTTTTACTCATAGAGTTGTTATGATTATTATTTGAATTTGCGCTTGTCTTTCCTTGGTGCAAGTGCTATACTATAAATAGAGAGAAGCGCGCTTTTTTGCGCGCTTCTGTATTGTATGTTCTACCCGGCCTGCCGGCATGCTTTTCCGCATGGCCTGATTACATACTTATGCTGCAGGGGACTTCTATTCAGGCGGTCTGTGTGAATAGCGTATTAATTTTGGGGGTGTAAAGGTGGCAGGCGACCTACATTGTCACACGAAAATATCCGATGGTTCGGTCGGCATTGAAGAGCTGCTTGCTCTTGCAAAGCGGCGGGGGCTTTCTACGATATCTGTGACGGATCACGACACAACTGCAGGCGCAACGCGGGCGGTTATCATCGGAAAGCGCATGCAGCTCAATGTGATTCACGGCGTGGAAATGTCCACGATGGATACACAGCGGGGGAAGAAAGTGCACCTGTTGGGGTATCTTTGCGATGTGCCTGACCGGCTGGAGGGATTGTGCCGCCGTACCAGCGAGAACCGCAAAAAAGCGGCAATGGACATGGTTCGTAAGGTCATGCGGTATTACCCCATCACACCCGATCTCATTGTGAAATGCGCGACGGGGAGCACTAATATTTACAAACAACATATTATGCACGCCCTGATGGATGCCGGGTATGCCGATTCCATCTACGGCGATTTATATGACAAATTGTTTTCTCCCGACCAGGGAAGCGCCCGTGTGGAGGTGGAATATCCCGACACGCGCGAAGTGCTGGAACTCATTCACAGCGCCGGCGGCATTGCCGTGTTGGCCCATCCCCCTATGTACCACAGCGAGGAGATTCTCGAGGAATTGACCTCGCTCGGGTTGAATGGCGTTGAAGTGTGGCACCCCTCTCACACCGAGGAAGAGGTACGAGCCCTGTCCGAGTATGCCGCGCAAAATCATCTGTTGATGACCGGCGGCACGGATTTTCACGGTATGTATTCACCCGTTCCGCGTTCGCTCGGCAGTACCACGGTTGGAGACGACTGCATTCAGGCGCTGGTGGGTTATAAAGCAAAACTGAAACGACAAAACCATTAAGGAGCATTCCCATGACCCATCAATACACTCCCAGAGGCGTATGCACACGCAGCATTACCTTTGATATCCAAGACGGTGTAGTTTGCAATATCCGCTTTGTGGGCGGCTGCAGCGGAAATACCCAGGGCATTTGCCGCCTGGCCGAGGGAATGCCCGCGAATGAGGTTATCCGCCGTCTGTCGGGCATACGGTGTGGGGCTAAAAGCACGTCCTGCCCCGACCAGCTGGCGCAGGCCATTCAAAAGGCACTGGCAGAGTAAATCTGACAGTTCCCATAGAGAAAGACAGGAGGGCTTATCATGCGCAATGATGACAGCGATATGAAAATTGCAGGCGAGAGCTTTGATCCGCCTGTCGGTTCTGATGATGGTGAAGCAACAGCAAAGCAGCTTGAAGCCGAAAAAGCCAACGGCAATCTTTGTCGTGCGCGGCGGTTGGGAGCCATTATGGCTGAAGAGGTTTCGGCAATCGAAGGCGAAAACAAGACCGAGGAGCCTGCGATCCTAACACAGCGCCGCATTCTCCTGGCATTTGCGGTTGAGGTTGGGCTGGATGCCTTTCTGCCCAACACCTTGCTGGCGCAAACGGCACAGAGCATCTTTTATGACACGTTGCGCCTGACGGCCTCTGCCTTTTATGAAGATTTGCAGGAATCCGGGGCTTATTCGTTTTATTTTCTCTGCTTGCGAGAAGGCCGTAATGTGGAGACAAGAGTGGGCGAAACCTTTGCGGGATTGTGCGGCAAAGCGGGGGATACACAGCTGGCGCATACCGGTGCCGCCCTCTACGTCCGATTTATTGATCAGGTGCGTTCTTTTGTGGAAACCATGGAGTTTCGCGTGGCGAGCCGCTAGATTTAATACAACCTGGTTTTGTATACGGGATATACCTAAAACGAAGGAGCAACCGATGAATGCGGGTGCTCCTTCGTTTTAATTCATTGATGTTTTGGAAACGCTGTCGCTGTTTTCCGGAACACCTCTATTTTGCCGCTGATTGCGCCTTTGCTCATACTGTTCTGAGGCCGCTTGTTCAATGCTATTTAAAAATTCGCTTTGTGTTTGTTTTGTCAGATACCGAAACGCGATAACCAACTTTTGCTCTGATTCACGCAACGACCATTCATTTCCAAGAGGTGGCTGAGCCGATGGTTTGTATATCGGTGTGGAAGGGTCTTGTAATGTAGGCGTAGCGGTGTCGGCATCCAGCAAAAAATCCGTGGTGACATTAAAAAGACGTGCCAGACGAACGACCGTATTGAAATCCGGACAGGTTTTGCCAGTTTCGTAATAGGCGTAGGTAGAGCGAACAATGTTCAGATTCTTAGCGACCTGTTCCTGTGTCATGTCCAGTTGCTTGCGCAGCTTACGTAACCGATCACCAAACGTCATAGCTAACGCCTCCTCGCCTTCAGTATACCATTTCACCGATGCACAATTCTCCATAATGTGCAACCGTTTCACACAATGTGTCTTATTATCTCAGCGTCCGCCATTATATCCATTATTAATACAGAAATAACGGTGTTATGACTATATTATACACCATTTTTCCTCTGAAGTCCATAAAAATATAGCTAAAAACCCTAAATTTAAAGTTTTATTTTCGTACGAAATCAATCCGGTACCGAATTCGTACCTTAAAATGCATACATACCTATCCATAGCATGACGTGATGGCTGGGACGCCTTACAAATCCAGTATATGGCCCAAAACTTATGAACATGCCGGCGATTCGGATCGTGTTGGCTGAATAACCAACGGCCCAACCTCCGCCATCACTACTCGCGCGCATGCTGCTATCTGGAGAGTATCCTATTCCCTTTCTTCGCTTGCAGCTTGCAAAGCCTCGCGCAAAGCGTCAAGCGGGGGCAGCCCTTTGGGCATTTTTACCGTAATATAGGGCTTGGCACCCGCGCTGATCATCACGCGGCCTTTGAGCGCCGCCGACATGCGTGAACCGATCTCCATATTGAGGTTGCGCTGAAACAGCAACAGGCTGTTATCCTGCTGCTTGACCTCGTAGATACCACAGTCGGCAGCCATGTTGCGCAGCAATGCCACGTCGATGAGTCCCTGAACGGCTTCGGGCGGCTCGCCGAAACGGTCAATCAGTTCATCGTAAACATCGAGGGAATCCTCGTGTGTGCGGATATCCGCGATGCGGCGGTAAATATCCAGCCGCTGTGCGTTGGAGGCAATATAGCTTTCGGGCACATGCGCCGTTATCTGCAGATCAATAAGGCATTCGGCCTCGCGTTTGCTGGCAGGCAGTCCTTTTTCCTCATCCACAGCCTCGCCCAGCAGGCGCAGGTACATGTCGTAACCGACGGCTTCCATATGGCCGTGCTGCTGCGCGCCCAACAGATTACCGGCGCCCCGGATCTCCATATCCCGCATAGCGATCTTAAATCCGGCACCGAATTCCGTGAACTCCCGTATGGCCTCCAGCCGCTTGGACGCAACATCGGTCAGCACCTTGCCCTTCACGAAGGTGAGGTAGGCATAGGCGCGGCGTGTCGAACGCCCGACGCGGCCGCGCAGCTGATGAAGCTGGGACAGACCGAAGCGGTCGGCGTTTTCCAGAATGAGCGTATTGGCGTTGGGAATATCCACGCCTGTTTCGATGATGGTGGTGCAAACCAACACATCGATTTCATGTTCAAGCATCTGCTGCCAGATCTCAGACAACTGATCCTCCGTCATCTTGCCGTGTGCAAAACCGATGCGGGCCTCAGGAATGCGCATCTGGATACCGGCGGCACAGCGCTCAATCGTTTCCACGCGGTTGTGCAGATAATATACCTGCCCTCCGCGGCGCAGCTCCCTGCGAATGGCGTCGGTCAGGATGGCGTTGTCGTGCTCGAGCACATAGGTTTGCACCGGGCGGCGATCCTGTGGAGCTTCTTCGATCACCGACATATCCCGGATGCCGCTCATCGCCATGTTGAGTGTACGCGGAATGGGGGTTGCGGACAGGGTCAGCGTATCCACATGGGGGTAGAGCTCCTTGAGCTTTTCCTTTTGCGCGACACCGAAACGCTGCTCCTCATCCACGATCAACAAGCCCAAATCGCGGAACTTCACATCCTTGGACAGAAGACGGTGAGTGCCAACCACAAAATCCAGATCACCGCTCCTGATTTTGCGGATGGTCTCTTCCTGCTGTTTCGCCGTACGGAAACGCGAGAGCATATCGGCTTTGATGGGAAAACCGTCAAAGCGCTTGAGAATAGTGTTGTAATGCTGGAAGGCCAGGATGGTGGTAGGCACCAGCAGCGCACACTGCTTGCCCTGCGAGATGCATTTGAAGGCGGCACGCAGCGACACCTCGGTCTTGCCGAAACCGACATCGCCGCACAGCAGCCTATCCATGGGAACACCACGTTCCATATCCGCCTTGATTTCTTCCACGCAGCGCAACTGATCATCGGTTTCTTCAAATTCAAAATGCCGCTCAAAATCGTATTGCCACTCGTTATCAGGATCGAATGCAAAGCCAGGGGTGGCCATACGCTTGGAGTAGAGCGCAATAAGCTCCCTGGCGATATCCTTGACAGAGGAGCGAACCCGTGCCTTGGTCTTCTGCCATTCCTGTCCGCCCAGACGATGGAGCTTGACCTTGACATCCTCCTTGGTGCCGATGTATTTAGACACAAGATCGAGTTGGGTGACGGGAACATACAGCGTATCGCCCTTGTCGTATTTCAGCTTAATATAGTCCTTGACAACGCCCTGCACTTCAATGGGGAAAATGCCCTCATACACACCGATACCATGGGCGGCATGCACGATATAATCTCCCGGAACAAGCTCGGACAGGCTGTGAATTTCAGCGCCCTTGTCGCGCTTGGTACGACGAGCCTTGCGGCGGGGACCCGCTACACGCCCGTGGGTGATTAAGGCAAAATCCGCCTCAGGGTATTCCATACCCGAGGACAGACCGCCGCACATGACCAGCACGCGTCCCTTAACGGGAGCGTCGGGCGAGGGGGCATACAGAGCGGGAATCCCCTGCTTCACCAGATCCTGTGTCAGCGTCTCGGCATTCTTGATTTCACTACCGGCCAGCACGACGCAGGCGGTATGACGTTCCAACAGGTTGTGAAGATCTTCGGCCAGAAGTTCCAGGCCACCTGACCAAATCGGAAGCTGTTTGGCGTTGACATTGTATAAGGCGTTTATTTTTACGCCCTGCCCCGACTGCGCGAAGGTGTCCATAATTACGCAGCCCCGCTGCTCCAATTCGGACAGCAGCTGTGTGGAATCCATCAGATATTCCGACAGACCGCGGCAGAGCTGTCCTTCGGCCAGAAGATCCTTGATATCCTCCTGCAGCTGCCATTCTGCTGAATGCAGGCGTTCCTTGACCTTGGCCATTTCGGACACAAACAGTAAGGCCCCGCTCGCATAATCGAACAGGGTGGCAGGCCGCTCATAAATGAGCGGGATATATTTGTCGAAGGAGGCGGGGTGACTGCCCCCACGCAGGCGTTCTACATCCGCCATCAGGCAGGCTCTGGCGGCCGCAGCCGTTTTGCCTCGCAGTCCGGCGGCCAGCTTTTCAATACTGTCGGCGAGGCTCGCGGCATCAGCGTACATGATCTCGGCAGCAGGAGGAATGCCAATGCTATCAAGTGGTTCGGTGCGCCGCTGGGACAGGAGATCGAAGTAGGAAATGGTGTCTACGGTGTTACCCCACAACTCAATGCGAACAGGAGCGGGGCAATCAGCCGTGTAGATATCTACAATACCGCCACGCACCGCGAACTGTCCGGCCCCTTCGATCACCTCGCAGCGTTCATATCCGGCAGCTGTCAGCGCGGCCGCCAGGTCTTTTACCGGCAAGGGTTGATTGGCGCGCAGCGTCAGAGTGCGCCCCAGCAGCACGTCGGGCGGCAGCGTATATTGGACAGCTGCATCGATGCAGGATACCACAACATCATAATCCCCAGCCGCCATTTTGGACAGCGTGCCCAACCGCATCTGCTCATAGTCGCGCGAGGCCGATTCCACGCTGCGCAGCGACAGATCGCGCGCAGGCAGAAAGAGGGGATGAGCTCCCATCGCGGTCAAATCCTCGCACATCCGCGTAGCTTCGCCTTCGTCCGCCACAAACAGCACCGCCCTGCGCGACAGCGTCGAGCGCAGGGAGTCCAGAAAGCTCACCTTATGAATGTGGCCGAGTCCCGTCACCATAGCCGGCAGCCGCCCCGAACGGATGTCAGCGCACAGCGAGCGGAAGGCCGGCAGCCCCGCCAGACCTTTGTTTAAAATATTCATGTTTGTTACACTCCTAGACCCGAATGCAGTCTGGCTGTTGTGTGTAGGCAGGCGCGCTAGTTGGAAAACTGATTCATAGCGGCGTTGATGTCTCCACCGACAATAAGGCGGGCCGCTTGGGCAGCATTTTTCACTGCCTGGGCCATCACCGGGCTTTCCTCCTCACTGAAGCGTGAGAGAACCCAGGCCGCCAGATCGTAATCCGGCCGCGGCTTGGCGCCGACACCAATCTTGATGCGGGGAAAGGCTTCACTTCCCGATAGCGTGATAATGCTGCGCATACCTTTCTGCCCGGCGTCGCTGCCTTTGCGGCGTATCCTGATGGTGCCCACCGGCAGCGTAATATCATCGAGCAGCACCAAAACCTGCTCGGCAGAAAGCTTGTAAAATTTCATGGCTTCCATGACCGCTTCCCCGCTCAGGTTCATAAATGTCTGAGGCTTCATCAGCAGCACCCGCTTGCCGTCAATCACCGCTTCGCCGCTTTAGGCCTTATATTTGGAGTTGGTCACCTTGACACCCAGCGTATCGGCCAGCACGTCCAGCGCGATAAAACCGGCGTTGTGGCGCGTACCCTCGTATTTTTTGCCGGGATTGCCCAACCCCACGATCAGAAAGTCAATGGGGCTGGCAGAGGCTTTGGATGACTTGCGCTTGAAAATCATATAAAAACTCCTTCGTATGGATTTCTCATGCAAATGAAACAACTTGCTGCGTCA
The DNA here is from genome assembly GCA_023415895.1 of Bacillota bacterium. Lineage (GTDB taxonomy): Bacteria > Bacillota > Clostridia > Oscillospirales > Acutalibacteraceae > Avimonas. The sequence goes on along the minus strand of JAEZJA010000116.1, from coordinate 505 downwards.
AAGCAGCACGCCAAGACGGCGGGATGGCAAGCACCCCGCCTTGAGATTGCTGACAAATCTTTGCTATTAAAGAGACCCGTTTACACAGCCTTCCCCTTGAGGGGAAGGTGGGCGGCGAGAGCCGCTCGGATGAGGTGTCAAGCCGATTAATGCACAGCTGGAATATGGATTTTGCAGCAGTCACCTCATCAGTCGCCTCCGGCGACAGCTTCCCCTCAAGGGGAAGCCTTATGAAAACTGTAACACCCACTGATTTTGCCAGTAATCTAACGGCGGGATGGCAAGCACCCCGCCGCTTTTTGTTGAGTATCTTTAGTATACGCCATTCCACGGAAAGAAAGCAAGACTCTTGTTAATAAATATGATGCAATTTTAAAAACGGCGGCGGCATGAAACATGCCGCCGTAGGACACTATGATCTCTTTGTCTTTTTCACAGCCGCCCCTCGGGGGAAGCCTAATGCAGTAACGCTCATGGCTTTTCAGGTAACCTAAGTGGTATGAAC
>JAEZJA010000034.1 GCA_023415895.1 Bacillota bacterium | reverse complement strand
ATTTAATGTTGCATAAAATCATGCCGTTGCTGACAGAGACGGCCAAAGCGTCCATGGACAGCCCCACGGCGAGCAGGAGCAGGGTGATGATTCCCATTAACTTCATCCTTTCAAAGGCAGAGGTGAGGTTGATTATAGCGCGCGCACTCGAAGTTGTCAAACAGTGAAAAACCGAGAGTTAAGTTTTTTTCATCGAACGCTTGCCAACGGGTTGAAAGAGTCAACTGCGCCGGGCGTTTCGGGACGGTCGGGAACCGAAAAGCGATTCCGGGAAAATAGACTAATCGGAGAAATCTGTTTCAAAATCCGGAAATAAACATAATAAACATAAAAAAAGCTGTCAATTTGCAAAATGCAATTGACAAGCCTAGACTTCGGGTGTATTATAGTATACTGCACAATCTGGAAAAGTATCGGCGCTTATCGCTAAGAGTATAGCACATCATGCTGAAAGTTTCAAGCCCTTTTCCGTTTGCTTTGTAAATTTTGATTCCGTTTTGCCTGAGTTCTAACAAAGCACCTTACCAATGTAGTTTATGTAAATTGAAATATGAAACAGGAGTGATCGAGCCTATGGCGAATGTCAAATCGGTGAAGCTGGGAAACAACACCCGCATGAGCTTCTCCAAGATCAACGAGGTTTTGGACATGCCGAACCTGATTGAGGTTCAAAAAAACTCGTACAAATGGTTTTTGGATGAGGGACTTCGCGAAGTGTTTCAGGATGTCTCAGCCATCACGGACTACACCGGGAAATTGGTGCTCGAGTTTGTGGACTATCGTCTGGATGATACGCCAAAGTACACTGTTGAGCAGTGCAAGGAACGCGATGTCACCTATGCCGCTCCTCTGCGTGTCAAGGCTCGCCTTCTAAACAAGGAAACCGGTGAAATCAAGGAATCCGAAGTTTTTATGGGCGATTTCCCCCTGATGACGGACAGCGGCACCTTTGTGATCAACGGTGCCGAGCGCGTAATAGTTTCGCAGTTGGTTCGTTCCCCTGGTGTGTATTACGGCATGTCCTATGACACCACGGGCAAGAAGCTGTACAACGCCACCATTATCCCCAATCGCGGTGCCTGGCTGGAATATGAGACCGATTCTTTCGATGTGTATTATGTGCGTATCGATAAGAACCGCAAAATTCCGGTTACGGTCTTCATCCGCGCGCTGGGATTAGGGACAGATGCCGAGCTGCTGGACTTCTTCGGCGATGACGAGCGCATCCACGCCACGATTGATAAGGATATCACCAAAAATACCGAGGAAGCTCTGCTGGAAGTTTACCGCAAGCTTCGTCCGGGTGAGCCGCTGACGGTGGAAAACTCCCAGCAGCATCTGGAGAGCCTGTTCTTCGATGCCCGCCGGTATGACCTTTCGCGTGTTGGCCGTTATAAGTACAATAAAAAGCTGAGCATCTCCAACCGTCTGGCGGGATGCCGCCTGAGCCGTCCGATCGTCAACAGCGAGACGGGCGAAGTGCTGGCCGAGGTCGGCCAGCTGATCGATCGCGCCAAGGCGGTGGAGCTGGAAAACGCCGGTGTCATGGTCGCCTATGTCAATGCAGAAGAACACGGCGAAACCCATGAGGTTAAAATTATTTCCAACGGCATGGTCGATATGCGCCAGTTCGTTTCCTTTAATCCGGCTGAGGTCGGTATCCGTGAGCTCGTACGCTATTCCGTGCTTAAGGAGATTCTCAGCAGCTGCGAGGATGAGGAGACCCTGAAGGAAACCATCCGTCAGCGTGAGAACGACCTAGTTCCCAACCACATCATTGTTGACGATATTCTGGCTTCCATCAACTATCTGAACTGCCTGGCGCATGACATCGGCACGGCTGACGACATCGACCATCTGGGCAACCGCCGTATTCGGTCGGTGGGAGAACTGCTGCAGAACCAGTTCCGCATCGGTTTCTCTCGCATGGAGCGTGTGATCCGTGAGCGCATGACGCTGCAGGCGCAGGATATGGATGTCATCACGCCCCAGGCGCTGATCAACATTCGTCCCGTCGTCGCTTCCATTAAGGAATTCTTTGGGTCTTCCCCCTTGTCACAATTTATGGATCAGACCAACCCTCTGGCCGAGCTGACGCACAAGCGCCGTCTGTCCGCTCTGGGCCCCGGCGGTCTGTCGCGTGACCGCGCCGGATTTGAAGTGCGTGACGTGCACTACAGCCACTATGGCCGTATGTGTCCTATTGAAACGCCCGAAGGCCCCAACATCGGCTTGATCTCCTACCTCGCCACCTATGCCCGCATCAACGAATACGGCTTTGTCGAGGCGCCCTTCCGCAAAGTGGATAAGGCGACGGGTGTTGTCACCGACGAAGTGGTCTATATGCCCGCCGACATCGAGGATGATTATATCGTTGCGCAGGCCAACGAGCCGCTGGATGAGAACCGCCGTTTTGCCCGTCCCAAGGTTAATGCCCGTTATCGCGATGAGTTCCTGGAAATTGACCGTGAAAAGGTCGACTATATGGACGTTTCTCCCAAGATGGTCGTTTCGGTGGCTACGGCCATGATTCCCTTCCTGGAGAACGATGACGCCAACCGCGCCCTGATGGGCTCCAACATGCAGCGGCAGGCTGTTCCGCTGCTGACCACGCAGTCCCCCATCGTCGGCACCGGTATGGAATACAAGGCCGCCGTCGACTCGGGCGTTGCGGTAATTGCCAAGAATGCCGGTACGGTATCGGCTGTCTCTGCCGACCGCATTGATATTCGACGCGATAGCGACGGAGGTCTCGACTCCTACCACATGATTAAATTCAAGGGCTCTAACCAGGGCACCTGTGTCAATCAGCGTCCGGTCGTATCCTTCGGTCAGCACGTCGATTACAAGGAAGTCATTGCCGACGGTCCTTCAACCAGCAACGGCGAAATCTCGCTGGGTAAGAACGTGCTCATCGGGTTTATGACTTGGGAAGGTTACAACTACGAGGACGCGGTTCTGATCAACGAAAAGATTGTACGTGACGATGTGTTCACGTCCATTCATATTGAGGAATATGAGATCGAGTCGCGTGACACCAAGCTGGGCCCGGAGGAAATCACCCGGGATATCCCCAACGTCGGTGAGGATGCCCTCAAGGATTTGGATGAACGCGGTATTATTCATATCGGTGCCGAGGTTCGTTCGGGCGACATTCTGGTCGGCAAGGTGACTCCCAAGGGAGAAACCGAGCTGACGGCTGAGGAACGGCTGCTGCGTGCCATCTTCGGTGAGAAGGCGCGCGAGGTGCGCGATACCTCCCTGAAGGTTCCCCATGGCGAATACGGTATCGTTGTGGACGTCAAGGTCTTTACCCGTCAGAATTGCGACGAGCTCAGCCCGGGCGTCAACATGGTCGTGCGCTGCTATATTGCGCAGAAGCGCAAAATCAGCGTTGGCGATAAGATGGCGGGTCGCCACGGTAACAAGGGCGTTGTTTCCCGCATTCTTCCGAGCGAGGATATGCCCTTCCTGCCCGATGGCACACCGCTGGATATCGTGCTCAATCCTCTGGGTGTTCCGTCCCGTATGAACATCGGTCAGGTATTGGAGGTTCACCTCGGTTATGCCGCGGCGGCACTCGGTTTCAAGGTCATGACGCCTGTCTTCGACGGCGCGCATGAGCAGGACATTCAGGAGATGCTGGAGCAGGCGGGCAAACGCCGCGACGGCAAGACCGTTTTGTGTGACGGCCGTACCGGTCAGCCCTTTGACAATCCTGTTACGGTCGGGTATATGTATTTCTTAAAGCTGCACCATCTGGTTGACGATAAGATCCATGCCCGTTCCACCGGTCCGTATTCGCTCGTCACGCAGCAGCCTCTGGGTGGGAAAGCCCAGTTTGGCGGCCAGCGTTTCGGTGAAATGGAAGTGTGGGCGCTGGAAGCTTACGGTGCGGCCTATACGCTGCAGGAAATTCTGACTGTCAAGTCGGATGACGTTGTGGGTCGTGTCAAGACCTACGAAGCCATCGTCAAGGGTCAGAACGTGCCGCAATCGGGCGTTCCCGAATCCTTCAAGGTTCTTGTCAAGGAACTGCAGTC
>JAEZJA010000283.1 GCA_023415895.1 Bacillota bacterium | reverse complement strand
CGCTTACTCTGAAATGACACCTCATCCGTCGGCTGGCGCCGCCACCTTCCCCTCAAGGGGAAGGCTTTTGTCAATTCAAGCGCCATGTAAGTGCCTATCGCACAGCCGCCATCAGCAAGGCACCCAGCAAGGCCCCGGTTAGGCCGCAACCGCCACCTTGGAGAAGCAGCCGCACCATGCGACGACGGCGGCTGAACCGCAGTCCGGTGTAGCCGTCGGCATTTCGCAAAAGCCGCTGCGCTTCCTCGTGCAGACGACTGGGTAGGGTATCGGTATACCCCGGACGTACAACCAGCAGCGCCCGTTCAAAATATTCGTTGCCTGTGTCTGTCACTTCAATAATCTGACGGTTTACTCCCTTGATCATTGGGCAGCCTCCATTGCCTGCATTACGCTTTTTATGCCAAAAGTATGTGCCTGAGGTGGAGCAATTATGCAAGGGGCGTGTGCGAAACAATTTTTTGAAAGAAGATCGAGCAGAGTAACAAATATAGGATTATTTGTGGAAAATGGTCATAAATTATCAAAATAATCAGAATTGGATAGGCAAAATGAAAATATTACGCTGAGTAAAAATGGCCTCGTTCGAGAAATTGTTGAAAACTCGGTGGAAAGTGTGAAAAAAACGCTGGTTTTTGCTTAAATCTTCACTGTGGAAACTGTGGATAACCAGATAATCCCAAGAAGGATCACAATAAATTTTGATACGGATGGTTGAACGGCCTTTACGTGGTGTCGAAAAATGGAAATTTAGTTCCCTATTTTGGTGAACGGCTCGTAAGAAACCAAACCGCGCGTTCAATGGAGTCCCGTGAATTGCCCCAATCGGCATCCTGTCCGTTGTTTCGGTAGTCAAACATCTTGCAGAAATGCGCGACATCGCCCCGCAGCTCCTGTAGATACTGGTGACAAAGCAGCGCCGCAGCCTTGGAAAAGTCGGGAGCGGTTTTTTTGCTCATACAGCCTGCGGCTTTGTCCACAAGAAGGGAAAAGTGGGGCAGACAAAGGACGGGCTGCTGTTCAAAAAGCTGACGAAAGTCCCGTTCACTTTCCCAAAGGCGGCAAACAGTGGCCAGCATGCGCTCCATTGCCCAGTCCACCTGTTGGCAGACAAAGCAGGTGGACGATGCCTGCCCGGCTGATTTCGCCTGTTTGCTGCTGCTTTTGCCGAAAACCGGCAAACCGGCAAACACCTGCTTTTCCAGCTCGTCCAGGCGGCTCTCCAGCGTCAGCGCTACACTCAGACGATTGCGCTGCCCCAGCATCATGGCATAGTGGTCATAGCAAAATCCCAGTCGGTTGGTTTCTATACGGACATCGGGCTCCATCATGGCGGCTCCCGTGATATAGTCCACGACGCGCTTTTCCAGCAGATCGCGCATACGGCAGATGGGGCAGCCGTCTTTGGGCTCAAATACCTCACTGACCGGAATGCTCGTAATATCTTCGCGCATGTTTCTCATCCTCTCGTTTTTATACCAGACATCGACGAAGACTAAATGTACGGTATTTTCCTTTTCAATAGTATAGCATTGTGTGGTATACTTTGTACACTGCTTTTGTATAAGGATGAAGAGTTATGACCATACAACAAACCTCTGCAGGTGTCCTTGTCAGCGGGCTGGAGTGCTTCAGTCTGCACGAGACGCTCGATTGCGGACAATGCTTTCGCTTTGCTCCCACGGCGGATGGCGCATGGCGGGGAGTGGCGGCAAACTATCCCTTGACTTTGCGCCAATGTGAGGACGGCGTTTTATTTGAAAACATCGCTATGAGAGAGTTTGAAGAATTCTGGCGGGCGTATTTTGATTTGGACAGGGATTACGCCGCCATACGCCGCGGTTATCTCGAGCATGGGGCGCTGTGCGAGTGCGCCCGTTTTGCGCCGGGCATCCGCGTGCTGCGCCAAAACGCATGGGAGGCGCTGATCTCCTTCATTATTTCACAGAATAACAACGTCAAGCGCATTCAGGGGATTGTGGATCGCTTGTGCATCCTTTTTGGTGAGGAAATACAAGCTCCCTGGGGCTCGGCCTTTGCGTTCCCCACACCGCAGAGATTGGCACAGCTGCAGGAAAGGGATCTTGCGCCCCTGCGCTGCGGATGGCGGGATGCCTATATTCTGGATGCGGCGCGCAAGGTCGCCGACGGACATGTTGACCTCAAGGCTGTTGCCGCCATGCCGCTTGCGCAGGCGCGTCAGGTGCTGCAAACCATCCGGGGCGTCGGGCCGAAAGTGGCCGAATGCGCGCTGCTTTACGGCATGGGACGCATGGAGGCATTCCCGATGGATGTTTGGATGAAACGCGCGATGCGGGAGCTCTTTCCCGGCTATACGCCGTCGGATTTCGGCGACACCGCCGGGATCGCGCAGCAGTACATATTTCATTATTGTCGCTGCCATCCCGATTGCTGCCGTCCGTCCGCTGACGAGAGGGTTGTGCGGGCTGAGGGCGGCCGTTGATGTATAATCTGCTGTGCGTTACAACATAATACACAAGAAGTTGCACGAGCTTTTTGAATTTTTATAAGTGTGAGCCCTTTTTATTTACGTAGAATTGTTGTATACTGTATCTGTTTGCTGTTAACAATTCATTGTCTTGCTTTCTAAGTTGATAAAAGTTTAACAGGAACGAAAATAACAGGAGGTTGATTATTATGCCGCTTGTCAACACAAAAGAAATGTTCAAAAAAGCCTATGAGGGTGGTTATGCCATCGGTGCTTTTAATGTGAACAACATGGAAATCGTTCAGGGTATCGTGGAAGCCTGCAAGGAGCTGAATTCCCCGGTTATCCTTCAGGTTTCGGGTGGCGCCCGCAAATACGCGCACCACGCCTATCTTTTTAATATGGTGAAGGCTGCCGAAGAAGAGACCGGTCTTCCCATCGCTCTGCACCTTGATCACGGTGCCAGCTTTGAGCTGTGCAAGGATTGTATTGACGGTGGGTTTACTTCGGTAATGATCGACGGTTCTCATCTGTCGTATGAAGAGAACGTTGCGATGACCAAGAAGGTCGTGGAATATGCCCATGCACGGGGCGTCACGGTCGAAGGCGAGCTGGGTCAGCTGGCCGGTATTGAGGATGATGTCAACGTAGATGCCGATAAGGCTTCTTATACCGATCCCGATCAGGTGCAGGATTTTGTCAACCGCACGGGCGTGGATTCTCTGGCCATTGCCATTGGCACAAGCCATGGCGCTTTCAAGTTCAAGCCCGGCCAGAAGCCCCAGCTGCGCTTTGACATTCTGCAGGAGGTCATGGATCGTCTGCCCGGCTTCCCGATCGTTCTGCACGGTGCGTCCTCTGTTTTGCCGGAATATGTGGCCATGGTCAACCAGTTCGGCGGCAAGATGGACGATGCGATCGGCATTCCCGAGGATATGCTGCGCAAGGCCGCCAGTATGGCCGTGTGCAAGATCAATGTTGACTCTGACCTGCGTCTGGCACTGACCGCCGGCATCCGTAAGCATTTTGCGGAGAATCCGGGTCATTTTGATCCCCGTCAGTACCTGGGCGAGGGCCGCAGCTTTATTACCGATGTTGTCAAGAATAAGATTGAGAACGTTCTCGGCAGCGCCAACAAGGCCTGAGCCTTCTGGTATCCCTTATAGTGAGTGAGAATCCCCTTGTTCCGACCGGAACAAGGGGATTTTTGGCGTTGTCACGGAGAAAGGGAGCTTTCCACCTGACAGCCGCTTTGGTAAGCCGTCGGGGTAAGCCCCTTACGCTTTTTAAACACGCGTGAAAAATAAAGAGGGTCGGTGTAGCCTACCGATCCGGCTACCTCTGCAACCGTAAAGTTTCCCGTGCGCAGAAGGCTGCAGGCTTCATTGATGCGGTAATTGAGAAGAAAATCGTTGGGTGAGATGTGGAAATAGCTCATGAAAGCGCGGTAGAGCTGGCTGCGGCTGATACCCACATAACCGGCAATGTCCGATACCTGGATGTCGCTTGCGTAATTGTACTGAATGTACTTGAGCGCCTGGTTGAGATAATCGCGCGTGACGACAGGACGATGGTTCATGCCCTGCGCCTGAATCAGCTGCCCCAGAAAGAGGTAAAGATACCCAATCATATGGGCGTCGGCGGCGGGCGTATTGCCGCTGGAATTGTAGATGTTCAGCAGCAGACGGCATATTTCTTCACTGTCGGACAGCCGCAGCACGGGCGCATCGGGTGAAAAGCCGGACAGAGTGACCAGGCGCTTGGCTTCGGTACCGTTAAAGCCCACCCAATAATATTCCCATGGTTCGCTTTCACTGGCGGTATATGACGCAATCTGGGAGGGGATGATCAGAAACATGTCCCCTTCGCCAAGCTCGTAGGATTTGCCGCCGCAGCGGTAAACGCCCCGCCCCGCCGAGATGTAATGAATCAGATAATGATCGCGTGAGGCCGGAC
>JAEZJA010000198.1 GCA_023415895.1 Bacillota bacterium | reverse complement strand
CACCTTTTGCTCGTTGGTATCCAACGTGGCGGCCGATGCGCAAAAGCACATGGCTGCGGCCATGATAACGCCGATCATACATGTTACGATCTTTTTCATAAACAGTTCTCCTTTTCTACGGCTCTTTTCTATGTAACAAAATGCGTCTGTGTGGTATTATATATCTTTCCATGGAAAAAATCAAGTACATATGCAAGATTTATTACTTATTTGCATTTTTTACAATAATACCCTTTTGTAAAACGATGAATGTTTATATAAAAAGTTGGAATATGGTGGCTGATGAAGGAATTTCTTCTTTTTTACACTTTTAGATATTCACATAGAGTTTTCTATGATATAATATATCTTCGTATTGAAAAGTACTTATCAATTTTCCTCTCCGTTTGGCCCACCTGTTTATAGCTGGATATAGTGAATGGCCTGTCCGGCAAGGCAAGCGGAACACATTTTAAGGAGGTTATACCGTGCAAGATTCGATCGATCTATCCGAATTGATCCACCTTCTGCTTCAAAAGCTCTGGCTGATACTCTTGGTTTCCGTTATTGGCTTTCTTTTTGCTTTTGGATTTACGAAGCTGGCTATGAAGCCCCAATACACCTCGTCTGTCAAGTTTTATGTCAGCAGTACCAAGCTGACAGGAACTGACCAAAGCATTAGCAGCAGTCAGATTGTCACGGCGCAAGAGCTTGTCAACACCTACACGGTTATTTTGCAAAGTGATCAGGTGCTCAACAAAATCATTTCCGCCGCGGATTTGAATTACACAGCGGAAGAACTGGCCAAAGCCCTGACCATCTCCTCTGTCAACGGCACCGAGGTGATGGAGGTCAAGGTTACCACCGGCAATCCGCAGCTGTCCTGCGACATCGCCAACACCATTTATTCTCTTGCTCCGCAGCAGATTGTGGATATTACACGTGTGGGCTACCTCGGGCAGGTTGACAGTGCCAAAGCCAATCCGATTCCCACCTCCCCAAAAACCGGCCGGAACTGCGTGATCGGATTTCTGCTCGGGTTTATCCTTGCCGCCATGTTCGTGGTTCTGCGGGAAATGTTTGACCTGCGCATCAAGGATGAGGATGATCTCAAGAAGCATTACAATTTACCGGTGCTGGGCTCGATCCCCAATTTCCAAGCTCAGTTCAAAGGAGGATACGAGAGCTATGGCCGCTAATACACATAAAGTATTAAAGTCAATTCCTACTGCGGCAACAACCGCTAAGAAGGCCCCCGGCTACAGTTCCCTGTTATCGGACTCCTCCCCCTTCCATCTGCGGGAGGCTTTCAAGACCGTTCGTTCCAATCTGTTGTTCACGTTGGCGACCAAGGACAGCAAAACCGTGGCCGTCACGAGTGCGATGCCAAGTGAAGGTAAATCCACTACCTGTGTGAATTTGGCTTTGGTGCTTGCCCAGACGGGCGCGCAGGTACTGTTGATGGACTGCGATCTTCGCAAGCCCGTTGTACACCGTATGCTGCGTCTGTCGACGGACAAGGGCGTCACCAGTATTCTATACGGCATCGATAAAATCGAACAGGCGCTGCACGAAGAAGTGGCGCCTAATCTGGACGTCATTACCGCGGGGCCTGCTTCCCCCAACCCCTCCGAGCTGCTCGGTTCCTCCCAGATGACCGAACTGCTCCGAATTGTACAGAAGGCCTATGATTATGTGATTCTGGACACTCCGCCTATCAATGTGGTATCCGATGCGCTGCTGGTTGCTCAGCAAACAGCAGGATTGCTCATGATCACACGGCAGGATCAGTCCCGCCACGATCAACTGCGCAAAGCGATTGAAAGCTGTGAATTTGCCAATGTGAATATTTTGGGCATCGTGCTCAACGATGTCAAGAGTCAAAGCGGGGGTTATGGTTACGGAAAAAATGGCGGCTATGGATACTATGAAAGCAAGTAACAGGCATCCCGTCGGAATAAGGAGGGCTCTGTATGTTGATTGATTTCCATACGCATGTTCTTCCCGGCATCGACGACGGCGCCGCGGATGTTCTCACCGCGGTCAAGATGCTCACCCTGCTGCGCAAGCAGGGAACGCATGTGGTTGTCGCGACGCCCCACTTTTACGCTCACCGCCAAACCATGGAGGAGTATCTGCAGCGGCGTAAGGAAGCCCTTTCCCGTCTGCCGGTTGATGACCCGACATTGCCCACTCTGGTTGTGGGGGCCGAGGTTTACCTGGAGCACGATCTTCGGGAATGGGATCTCCGGCCGTTGTGCATGGGTCTGTCCAATGCGCTGCTGATCGAAATGCCTTACAGCCGTCTGCAAAGCTGGATGCTGGAAGAGGTCTACAGCTTGTGTATCAAGCAGGAGCTCGTGCCTGTTTTTGCTCATCTTGACCGGTATCTTGACGTCTATTCCCGGGAGGAACTGCAGGAAATACTGGATTTTGATGACGCTGTCATTCAGGTCAACACCAACGCTTTGTTTCGCCATCACAGCCTGAAGAAGATTCTAGGATGGATTCGGGAGGGCCGCAACATCGTTGTGGGCAGCGATTGCCACAACCTGGATTCCCGCTCCCCCCGCAACGACCGTGCCACGGCTGTCCTGCAATCCAAACTGGGCAAGGAATGGCTGACAAGCAACGACGCCTTCGGTTATCAGCTGCTGGGTCTTTAAGCCATATCTTTTTGGCTTTCCATAAATTTTAAGAGAAGCCCATTTAATCTTTATATGAAGTCCCTGTCGATTTCGGCAGGGACTTTTCTTATTGCAAAAACAAGATCGTGCTCACTTCATGGATATCCTTCGGGGGAATGTGGAAAACTGGATTGTGGAAACTTGGGGAAAAGTGAATACGCATGGTTTGCTCTTTATTATCCCACTGTTTCCCTGCGTGCATCATCACAAAAAGGAGGCATAGTCTGAACAATAGGCGTAAAAGCGCGAATAGAGCCATTTTTGCGGAAAAATCAGGATGCAAAAAGTTTTTATCAGGTCTTGCAATTTTCTGATATAGGTTTTATAATAAGGCTATGTGGTGAAAAGTAGAGCCAAGTGGTGGGAAGTGGAGAACTTCCACACTTTCCACATGGTTTTCAACACATTCTCCACATCCCACTCACAGTACACTCATCGGACAGAGGAGCAACCATGCTGTACGGACGCTATGAACATAATATCGATGCCAAGGGGCGCATCTTTGTGCCTGCGAAGCTTCGTGAAAAGCTGGGCGAAAGCTTTATCGCCGCGGCCGTTATGGATCATTGCATTTGTCTGTATTCCATGGAGGAATGGGACAAGCTTCAAGAAGGACTTGCCGCCATGCCTTTTACCAAAGCGCGCAAGCTGCAGCGCTATCTGTCCTCCAACGCTGCCGACGTGCAGGTGGATTCTCAGGGGCGCATCCTGCTTCCCAAGCACCTGTTGACTTATGCTTCGCTCGAAAAGGAAGCGCTGGTCATTGGCGCCGGCAACCGCGCCGAAATCTGGAACCCCGCAAGCTATGCACAGGACAGCGGCGCAATGACTCCCGAGGAAGTCGAAAACGAATTTATGGAGCTTGGATTCTAGACCTGTCCCATCGGTTGGTCTGAGCATTATGCAAAGTAAGGCGGTGTGGCAGACGTGAATTCCGAACAATCCAAAACCTTCGCATCTGCTTACCACAAGCCGGTTCTGCTGGATCAAACGTTGGCGGCTCTGGACATTCGCCCCGACGGCTTGTATGTGGATGCCACGGCAGGCGGCGGCGGTCATTCGCTTGCGATTGCCTCCCGGCTGACAACGGGGCGGTTGATCGCTCTGGATCAAGACCCCGACGCCGTGCGTGAGGCATCTGCTAGATTGGCGGATCTGCCTGCAAGCGTTATCCAGGTGAATTTCACGCAGATGGCCGACGTGCTGCACCAACTGGGTGTACCGGGCGTTGATGGCATTCTGATGGACATCGGCGTATCCTCACATCAGTTGGATACTGCCGAACGCGGCTTTTCCTATCACATGGATGCGCCGCTGGACATGCGCATGAGTCAAAGCGGCACAACTGCCGCGGATCTGGTCAACACGCTGGATGAAAAACAGCTTGCTGAGATTTTCTTCCGCTTCGGCGAAGAAAAGTATTCCCGCCCGATTGCCCGCGCGATCATCAAGCAGCGGGAAAACCATCCGCTGACCACCACGCTGGAGCTGGCCGAGCTTGTCAAAAATGCGGTTCCCGCCGCCTACCGGAGAGACGGCCACCCGGCCAGAAAAGTCTTTCAGGCGCTGCGCATCGCTGTCAACGGTGAGCTGGACTGCTTGTCCCAAGCGCTTGACACGGCGTTTTCCTGCTTAAAAACGGGCGGCAGGCTTGCGGTCATCACCTTTCACTCGCTTGAGGACCGCATGGTCAAACAGCGTTTCGCCTCCTGGTGTACCGGCTGCACCTGCCCACGGGATTTTCCGGTGTGCGTCTGCGGCAAAACCCCCGCCGCACAGTTGGTGCTGCGCAGACCCGCCGAAGCGGATGTGGCGGAACTGGACGTCAATCCCCGCAGCCGCAGCGCGCGCTTACGTTGTATTATGAAGCTTCACGATCTTTGATCGAGAGCGCTTACAATTTCCATAAAATTATGTATACGTTAGGAGGGTGGCATCATGCCTGCCAACAGAGGAACGGAAGCCTACGATTTATCCTTGTTTGAACCAAAACCGGCAAAAATCGTACAGCTCAAGAAAAACAAAAAAGCACTCAAACAACAGCAGCGCAAAAATGCCATCCAGTCCTTTCTCAACACCGCCGCTACCTTGTGCGTTGCCGCATTGGTTGTCACCGTTCTCGGTCTGATCATCGGCAGCCGAGCACAGCTCGCCACGCTCAACAAAGCCATCAATGACCGAGAAACCCGCCTGGTAGAGCTGCAGAGTGAAAAAACAAGACTGACAGACGAGCTAGCCCGCAAAACTTCGACACAAAACGTCGAAGAATACGCCAAGAACGTATTGGGAATGCAAAAAGTCGATTCCAATCAGATTGAGTATATTTATACCGAAAACACGGACAAAGTCGTCATGGCGGACCCACAAAACGGCAGTATTCTGGACAAGATTGTCTCTTCCGTTTCGAAATTTTTCTCCCAAGTGGCATACCTATTGGAATGATTCAATAATTATGATGTGAGAACGACTTCTCACATGAAACTGAGAGTTGGGATGAATCAATCTTGACTCTCCTTTCGTATCCATCCCATTTTCAGCGCCGCACAGCGCTTTGACAGCACATTTGGTTTTGAAGGAGATGCTTGACTATGGCTAAGGCAGGAAGCAAAACGGTTACGACCAAAGCCCCCACTCGTCAGATGTGGCGGCGTTCGGTCATTGTGCTGATTATTCTGATCGGCCTGTGTTTCACCTCGGTCACCGGCAAGCTGTCCATCATTCAGATTGCACAGGGGGATTTCTGGCTGAGTGAAGCCGTCAAGCAGCAGCTCAGCGACAGCATCACCTCCCCCAACCGCGGCACCATCTACGATACCAATATGACCGTACTGGCCACCTCGGCGACCGTCTGGACGGCCATTATGTCCCCTAACAGCATCAAAGATGACGAAACACGCAGTCTGATTGCCGACGAGGTATCTGCAATCCTGTCAATCGATCGTGATAAGTTATACCAGAAAACACTCAAAACCAATTCTCAGTACGAAATTATTAAATCCAAAATGGAATTTCCCATGACCGAAAAGCTTCGCACATGGATCAACGAGCATAGTCTGGCTGGTGTCATTCGTGTAATCGTGGACTACAAGCGATATTACCCACTGGGCAGCCTCGCTTCGCCCGTACTGGGCTTTACAGGAACCGACAATACCGGACTCTATGGGTTGGAGGCCTATTACAATTCCACGCTGTCGGGCACTTCGGGTCGTGTAGTGACCGCCATCAACGGCTGGGGCGGTGAAATGCCCACAGAACTCAAATATGAAAAAACCATCGATGCCGAGGATGGCAACAGTCTTGTGCTGACCATCGACAGCGTCGTTCAGTATTACGCCGAAAAGTATCTCGATCTTGCCGTCAAGGAAACGGGCTGCACCAACCGCGGCGCGGCCATCGTCATGGAGGTGGATACGGGTGCTATCATTGCCATGGCGACCAAGGGGGATTTCGATCCCAACAGTCCCATGACCATTGCCAATCCTGACACCCAGGCCGCCATTGATCTGTTGTCGGGCGACGACAAAACGGCTGCCGTGAAAAAAGCGCTGGAGGAACAATGGGTCAACAAACCGGTTTCCGACTTTTATGAGCCCGGCTCGGTCTTCAAGACCTTTACCGCTTCCATGGCGATCGAAGAAGGCACGGTTACCGAAACCACGCCCTTCTATTGCAAAGGCTTTTTAATGGTTTCAGGCCAAAAGGTAAGCTGTCACAAAACAGGAGGCCACGGTTCACAGACCTTTGCCCAGGCCTTATCCAATTCCTGCAATCCCGCCTTTATGATGGTGGGTCAGGGGCTGGGGGCGCAGCGCTTCTTCAAATATTTCCAGGGCTTCGGCTTCACCCAATCCACGGGTATCGACATGCTCAGCGAATCCAAGGTTACCAGCCTGCTGTATCACAATGAGGAACAGCTGAATACGCTGTCGCTGTCCGTTTCGGCCTTCGGCCAGACCTTTAAGGTCACGCCCATTCAGATGATCACGGCCATGTCGGCGGTCGCCAACGGCGGCAAGCTGATGCAGCCCTATGTAGTTAAAAAAGTGCTTGATTCAGACGGCAACGTCATCAGCAACACCGAACCGATTGTAAAACGCCAGGTTATTTCCGCCGATACCTCCAAGCGCATATCCGCCATGCTGGCCGCATCCGTCAACGGCGGCGGCGCCAAGAACGCCTACATCGCCGGTTACCGCATGGCCGGTAAAACGGGAACATCGGATAAGACCGATATGATCACGGATACGACGCATAACGTGGTGGCGTCCTTTTCGGGGTACGGCCCGGCGGACAATCCCAAATACGCCATCCTCGTTCTGTTGGACGAACCGCAGAGCGCCATCCGGTTCGGCGGCACGATCTCCGCTCCCGTTGCACAGAAGATTTTTAGCGAGGCGCTGCCCTACTTGGGGGTCGAACCTGTCTATACCGAAGCGGAGCTTGCCTCCATCAACAGTTCTACCCCTGATGTGACCAATAAGAGCGTGTCGGTCGCCCAAGCGCTGCTGACCAACAGCGAACTAAAATACAAGGTTGTGGGCACCGGCGATACCGTTGTCAAGCAAGTACCAAGCGCCGGTGACAGCATACCCAAGCATGGCATCGTGGCGCTGTATACCGATCAAGCCGCTTCACAGACGGCAACCGTTCCCGATTTCAAGGGAATGACACTGTCTCAAGCCAACGTAGCGGCAGCTAACGCCAATCTCAATATCAAGATGAACGGCCTGCAGCTGGAGGGCGGTGACGCCACAGCCTCCTCCCAGAGCATTGCCGCCGGAACATCGGTTGCTCTGGGCACTGTGGTTGAAGTAAACTTCGTCTATTCCGATGCCATTGCATAAGGGCTGTTGCCCGGACGTCTAAATACTAGCCGCTGCATGCGGATGGGGGTTTGGTTATGAAACTGTCACAATTGATGAACAACACGTCGGTGGCTCTCTTTAATGGGGATACGGATATTGCGGGCATCACCTGCGATTCGCGCCGTGTGGCGGCTGGATGGGCCTTTGTATGTATACGGGGAGCCACAGCAGACGGCCATCAGTTTGCCGCCCAAGCGGCCAAAAGCGGCGCGGCAGTCATCGTAGCTGAAGAGGACACCGGCTGCCCCGGGCAGATACTTGTTCCCTCGACGCGCAGCGTCTGGGCACAAATGTGCGCCAACTGGTTTGGCAACCCCTCCGAAAAGCTGCATCTGATCGGCATCACAGGCACGAACGGCAAAACCTCCACCACCTTTATGCTCAAGGCCGTTTTGGAGGCCTGCGGCAACAAGGTAGGCCTGATCGGCACCATTCAGAACATGATTGGCGAACGTGTGCTGCCCTCAGGCCACACGACGCCCGACCCGTATGATTTGCAGAGCATGTTCGCGCTGATGCTGGCCGAAGGATGCCGTTATGCGGTTATGGAGGTCTCCTCCCACGCCCTCGATCAGGAACGCGTGGGCAGTTGTCATTTTGATGCCGCTGTCTTCACCAACCTGACCCAGGATCATCTGGACTATCACGGCACCATGGAAAACTATCTGGAAGCTAAAAAGAAGCTGTTTCGTATGTGCGACACCGCCATCATCAATATCGATGATCCCTGGTCGGATAGGCTCAGACAAGGGTTGAGCTGCCCTGTCACGACCTATTCCGCCTTTAAGGATGAAGCCGACTACACCGCCAAAAACATTCGCCCCCGTCCGGACGGTGTGGACTTTGAGCTGGTGGCCATCAATGCCATTGGGCGTGTACGTCTTCCCATCCCCGGTATGTTCTCGGTTTACAACGCGCTGGCGGCTGCCTCGTGCAGCCTGGCGCTGGGCGTGCCCTTCCAGGATCTGCTGGAGGCTCTCAGTCATGCCAAGGGTGTCAAGGGACGAGCGGAAATCGTACCCACCGGGCGTGATTTTACGGTTGTGATCGATTACGCGCACACACCCGACGGACTGGAAAAGATCTGCAAAACGATGAAGGAGTGCAGCCACGGCCGTCTGGTTACCCTCTTCGGCTGCGGCGGAGACCGCGACCGCACCAAGCGTCCCAAAATGGGCGCGGCGGCGGCCGCTCTGTCGGATTACCTGATTGTAACCTCGGATAACCCCCGCACGGAGGATCCCGACGCGATTATCCAGGAAATTCTGGTCGGCATTCCCGAAAAAAGTACCCCGTATACGGTGATTGCCAACCGCATTGAAGCCATTCACTGGGCGATTGCCCATGCCCAGCCGGGCGACACCATTCTGCTGGCGGGCAAGGGACATGAAACCTATCAAATTCTCAAAGACGGACACATCCATCTGGATGAACGCGAAGTGATTGCTGACGCGCTGAGCGCAACGCAAAAAGACTGGGATAACAAGCAAACAGGTAAGGTTGATGAAAATGAACATGGTTGAACTAAGTGTGATTGCCACCGCCGCGTTGGTCGCCTTCCTTCTGACCGCGCTATCCGGCCGCCGTCTGATCCCTCTGCTGCACAAGCTGCATTTCGGGCAGACCATCCGGGAAGTGGGCCCGTCCTGGCATAAGGCCAAGCAGGGAACCCCCACCATGGGCGGTGTGATGTTTATTCTCGCCTCCCTTGTGACGCTGGCCGCGACGGTCGTGGTGTGTGAGATCTGGCTGCCCATTAAATTCTTTACGGACACTCCTCTAACCGCACTCACACTGACCAAGCTGTTCAGCGGCATGCTGCTGGCCTTGTGCAGCGGCGCAATCGGCCTGGCTGACGATTATATCAAGGTCGTCAAAAAACGCAACCTCGGCCTGACGGCAAGGCAGAAGATATTTGGGCAACTGCTCGTGGCACTGGGCTACGCGCTGTCCCTTTACATGGCAGGAAGCACGACCATTGATGTTCCCTTTGTGGGCAGCGTCAATATGGGGCTGTGGTTCATCCCCTTCTGCATGTTCGTCGTAGTTTCCATGACCAATGCCGTCAACCTGACCGACGGCATCGACGGATTGTGCGGTACCGTCAGCTTTATCGCCGCACTGTTTTTCCTCGTCTCCGGCGGCATCACCGCCTATTACACGCAATCCCTGTCGGCGGCCATTCTGGCCGGTTCGTTGGCCGGCTTTCTGGTATGGAACCTGCATCCGGCCAAGGTATTCATGGGGGATACCGGTTCTCTCTACATCGGCGCCATGCTGACGGCACTGGCCTTTGGCATCAACCAACCGCTGCTGCTGATTCCCGTCGGCATCATATACATTGCGGAGGTTCTCTCCGTCACGCTGCAGGTTTGCTATTTTAAGCTGACCCATGGCAAACGGCTCTTCAAAATGAGTCCTTTGCACCATCACTTTGAAATGTCGGGCTGGAGCGAAAACAAAATCGTGACGGTATTTTCCGTCATAACACTGATAGGCTGCGCAGCGGCACTGGCACTGCTGGTCTACGCTTGAGCTCCCCCATCATGCATAATCCCGGAATATTCTGGTATACTTTGAGTGAGGCTTACCCGATGCCTCCCCGCTGACCGGCGGGAAGACGAAACATAGAAAGGACGGAGTCGCCCATGGCCGCATCCCGAACGGCACCCTCTGCCGCTACCTCAAAACCGAAAAAACGGCTTCGTCTGTTTTCCATTTCTCAAGGATTCGACATGCCCTTTTTGATCCTTCTGATGGTGATTCTGGTCATTGGACTCATCAGTCTGTTCTCGGCCAGCTATGCCTATGCCTATTACTGGTATGATGGCGACAGCTTTTACTTTATCAAGCGCCAGCTGGTGTTCGCCGCCATCGGCATCATCGCCATGCTGATCGTTTCCACCATCGACTACCACATCCTGCACCGCTTTGCCATTCCGCTGATGATCGTGTCCTTTATTCTTTTGGGCGTGGTGCTGGCGCTCCCCTCCGCTTCGGGTATCCGCCGCTGGATCCGACTGCCGGGTATGCAGTTCCAGCCTTCGGAGATTGCCAAATTCGCCATGATTCTGCTTTTTGCCCATCTGATCTCCATCAATCACAAAAAGATGAAGACCTTTACTTCGGGCTATGTCCCCTTTATACTTATTCTAGGCGTCACCTGCGGCCTTGTGTTCATTGAGCCTCACCTTTCGGGCACCATTCTTCTGTTAGGCATCGGCATCGTCATGATGTACATCGGCGGCACCCGTCTGGTGTATCTGCTGGGGACGATGGGCCTGGGAGTAGCCGCCGTGTTTTACATGATCTTTGTTAAAAACTACGAGCAGGACCGTATCCATGTCTGGCTCGATCCATTGGCCGCTTACAAGACAGATCCCAACGAAGCCTGGCAAACCGTGCAGTCGCTCTATGCCATCGGCTCGGGCGGTCTGCTCGGACAGGGACTGGGCAACTCGCGGCAAAAGCATTTGTTTTTACCCGAACCGCAAAATGATTTTATCTTCTCGGTTGTGTGCGAGGAGCTCGGCTTTGTCGGAGCCGTGATCATCATTGTGCTCTTTGCTCTGCTGGTCTGGCGCGGCATCACCATCGGCATGAAGGCGCCGGATAAGTTTGGATCCATGCTCGCTATCGGCCTGACGGTTCAAGTCGGTATCCAGGCTATTCTCAACATGGCCGTTGTGACCAACACCATTCCCAACACCGGCATCAGCCTTCCCTTCTTCAGTTCCGGAGGGACCTCGCTGGTCATGCTTCTGACACAGATGGGTGTCGTGCTGTCCATCTCACGACACTGCAACACAGAATAGCTTGCAGGACGGCACGACACACAACAGAGAAAGGACTGGATATCTCATGCGCGTATTGATGACAGGCGGCGGAACGGCGGGGCATATCAACCCCGCCCTTGCCATTGCCGCAAAAATCAAGCAGGAGCAACCCGATGCGCAGTTTTTGTTTGTAGGAGCCAAGGGACGCATGGAAACGCGTCTTGTTCCTGCCGCCGGCTATAAAATTGAAACCGTGGATGTCCGCGGCTTTCAGCGCCGCTTGTCTCTTAAAAATGTGGGCCGCAACTTGGCGGCCGCCCTGCATGCTGTGACGGCTGGATCGGACTGTGCGCGCATTTTGCGCCGGTTTCAGCCCGATATCGCTATTGGCACGGGCGGATACGTCAGCGGCCCTATTTTACGTAAGGCAGCCCGTATGGGCATTCCTGTGCTTGTCCATGAATCCAACGCCTTCCCCGGCGTGACCGTGAAAATGCTGGCCAAGGTCGCCGACGCGGTCATGATTGCCGAGGAATCCGCGCGAAAGTATCTGCCATCCCAAGCCAATGTGATTGTCACGGGCAACCCCCTGCGCAGAGAATTTCTGCACCTTGACCGAGACACCGCACGACGGAAACTGGGTCTGGATGAGCGGCCGCTGGTGCTATCCTTCGGCGGCAGTCTGGGTGCCGAACGCATCAACAGTACAATGACCGAGGTGCTGGCGCGCAGTGTCCGGGAAGGCCGCTTGCAGCATATTCACGCAAGTGGTCATGCGGGCTGGGAGTCTACAAGCTCCCGGCTCAAGAAACTGGGTGTTGCGCCGCACGAAAAGGGCATTTGGCTGCGAGAATACATAGACGATATGCCGCGGTGTATGGCGGCAGCCGATCTGGTGATCTCGCGCTGCGGTGCCATGACGCTCAGCGAGCTGCCTGCGGCAGGCAAGCCCTCCATCCTCATCCCCTCACCCAACGTGGCCGAAAACCACCAATACCACAATGCCATGGCGCTGGTGCGCAAGGGCGCGGCGGTTTGCATTGAAGAGAAGGATTTGACTCCGGATTCGCTCTGGCAAGCCATCAAACAAATCACCGACTCCCCCGACGAGATGCGTCGCATGGGTGACAATGCCCGCCGTGCGGCAATTCTGGATGCGTCCGATCGCATTTACGCCGTCATCAAGGATACGCTGAAAAAGCACGGAAAATAGGATTTTTTCGCGGTAACGGCCTTTTTGGGCATGTCCGCTTTTCCTGTATTCACCCCCTTTCCCCTTCCTGCATAGGATGGGTTTGCAGAACCGTGTTTCCACCACGGTTTGTCAAATGCGAAAGGGTGCGTGATATGTCGAGACTATTGATTGAAGGAAACCACCGGCTGAGCGGCGCCGTCACGATTCACGGCGCGAAAAACGGTGCTCTGCCAATCCTGGCCGCCACGATACTGGCACATGGAACCAGTGAAATCCGGAATTGTCCGGAGCTATCGGATGTTTCAGCAACCATGCGGATTCTGCGCTATCTCGGATGCAGCGTCAGCTATTCGGGCGGTAGCGTTTTGGTGGATGCGTCGGGTCTTAACCGCAGCGACATACCCGACTCACTCATGCGTGAAATGCGTTCCTCCATTGTTTTTCTAGGCTCCATCGCTTCGCGGACAGGTGAGGCACATATGAGCTTTCCCGGCGGCTGCGAATTGGGAACGCGCCCAATTGATCTACATCTATCCGCCCTGCGCGATCTCGGAATGGATATTCAGGAAGAGGGCGGGCGGTTGGATTGCCGCATTCATGGCCGACTCAAAGGCACGACCATCGCACTCGCCTTTCCCAGTGTGGGCGCCACGGAAAATATTCTGCTCGCATCAGCTACAGCCTCGGGTACCACCACCATCCTCAATGCGGCGCGTGAGCCGGAGGTCATGGATCTCTGCCACTATCTTAACCGCTGCGGCGCCCATATCAGCGGCGCGGGCGACAGTGCAATTACGATCGAGGGTGTGGATGCTCTCACGGGTTGTGTGCATAATGTCATTCCCGATCGCATTGAAACCGTCACCTATATGGCGGCGGCCGCGATCACCGGGGGCAGTGTCACGCTGCGTTCGGTGTGTCCCGAGCATATTGCCATGGTGCTTCCCGCCTTTGAAGAGGCCGGCTGCCGAATTTCATCCGCCGGCAATGAGCTGTCTCTGACGGCTCCCGAAAAGCTGCGCCGTATCCGCTCCATCCGCACGATGCCCTATCCCGGATTTCCGACCGACGCGCAGGCCCCTTTGATGGCGCTGACCTGTGTGGCCGAGGGCACAAGTATTTTCATTGAAAATATATTCGAGAGCCGCTTCAAACATGCCGGAGAATTGTTACGCATGGGTGCGCGCATTAAAACTGAAGGGCGTGTCGCCATTGTCGAAGGCGTGCCCCGCCTGTATGCCTCCCAAGTGGAATGCACCGATCTGCGGGGAGGTGCAGCACTGGTGATTGCCGGTCTGGCCGCCGAAGGCACAACCGAGATTACCCAGATCCATCATATCGATCGGGGCTATGAACGCATCGAGGGTTGCCTGCAATCCATCGGGAGCGTCATTCGGCGGGTGTGAACAGGTGTGTGGTTGTTGTGAATATTCCGGGATTTTTATACTAAGAGTATGCGGAACGCTTTCTTTTTCCGTGCGTATTTGATAGAATGGATACAAGTCCCTGCCCATGTTTAAAATTAAAGGATTGTTTATACGGAGGAATACTATGAGCGACACCAAAAAGCAGAATAAGCGGGTAAGAAAGCGCACAAGACGCCGTATCAAATGGAATCGCGTCGCCCTTCTCGCCCTGATTGTCCTTTTGATCATTTCGGCCGTGGTCGTTGCTGTCGTGACCACGCATTCCAAGCGGTCGCCGGATTCCTCCGTTGAAGGCGACAGCTCCTCTGTTGAGGGTGGCGCGTTGTTCGGCATTAAAACCATTACGGTTGAAGGCTGTTCCCATTATACACAGGACGACATTCTTGAAGCCAGCGACCTGAAAATCGGCCAAAGTGTGTTCAGTGTCAATAAAAAACAGGCCGGAGAAAAAATTCTCGCCGCCTGTCCTTACGTAGATACTGTCACCATTAAAAGTTCCTCCTTTAACGGTCTGACAATTTCCATCGCCGAAGCAACGCCTGTGGGGGTGATTCCCATGGAGGATGGCAGCTATATCGTTCTGGGCGACAACGCCAAGGGCTTGGAAAAACTGCCGGCAGACAGTGACCGATTGCCCGGCTACATGGTCATCCGCACCGCCGTAGTGGAAGGCAGAGACGTTGGCCATCTGATGCTGGAGGACCGCAACCGAAACATTCTGGATACCCTTTTTGCGGCGTTCAAAGGCTACGGTCTGGAGAACATTACCTCGATTGATCTGACCGAGTACACCGATATCCGGCTAATCTGGAAGGATCAGATCACCATTAAACTGGGCAACGATTCGGACCTCGACCCGGAGATCCGCTCCCTGGTGGCGGCGCTCGACCGGATACTCAAATCCAACGGCAGCGATGCACGTGGTCAAATTGATATGAGCTCGTATTCCGATACCAATCCCTCCAACGACGAGATTGTGTACACACCCGATTTCCTGCTAAACACGACCACAACCGCTGCCCCCTCACCCTAAGAGGGGGGCTATCGTCTGTATTGGATAATTTTTTCGGGTTTTTTGAGAAAGTTGGCGGGGCTCAAAGGTTGAAATTCCTGTATAACCATGTTAAAATAAATTTCGTAGTTTATAATTTCGTTGATATTTGGTCGAATAGTGTATAAATGTGATGATTCACTACAGAACGTTGATTTATAACAAAACAGAAATACATACTGGGAGGAAGTTTCATGGGCTTCGAATTTGACAACGATTTTGTCGATGGCGTTCAGATAAAGGTCGTCGGCGTGGGCGGCGGCGGAGGCAATGCCGTCAACCGCATGGTGCGTATCGGTGTGCAGGGCGTGGAATTTGTCGCCATCAACACTGACCGTCAGGCACTTGCCATGTCGCAGGCCACTCATAAAATTCAAATCGGCGAAAAACTGACCCATGGCACGGGCGCTGGCGCCAACCCCGAAAAAGGACAGCGCGCCGCCGAAGAAAGCCGCGATGAGATCATCGCCGCGCTCAAAGGCACCGATATGGTGTTCATCACCGCCGGTATGGGCGGCGGAACGGGTACGGGAGCGGCTCCAGTCGTCGCCGAAGTTGCTCGTGATCTGGGTATCCTCACCGTCGGGATTGTTACGAAGCCCTTTGCGTTTGAAGGCCGTCGGCGTATGGAGCAGGCGGAAGCCGGCATTACAGCACTGCGTGAGCATGTGGACAGCCTCGTCGTTATCCCCAACGAACGGTTGAAAATGGTCAGCGAACAGCGCATTACCTTAGCCAACGCCTTTGAAGTCGCGGACGATGTGCTGCGTCAGGGCGTACAAAGCATTTCCTCCCTCATTAAGGTGCCCGGGCTCGTCAATCTGGACTTTGCCGATGTCACGGCTGTCATGAAGGATGCCGGCTATGCCCACATGGGCGTGGGGCGTGCAGACGGCAAGGATAAGGCGGAGGCGGCGGCTAAGGCGGCCATTTCCAGCCCCCTGCTCGAAACCTCCATTGACGGCGCTCATGGCGTGATTATCAACATTACCTCCTCCCCCGATATTGACCTCGAGGATGTCGAAATGGCTTCCTCCATGATCTCGCGTGCGGCTCATCCCGATGCGAACATCATCTGGGG
>JAEZJA010000072.1 GCA_023415895.1 Bacillota bacterium | reverse complement strand
GGGATTGCCAGCTCTTTAATTGTTTTATTCACAGATGCGGAATCACGGTCAACCTGCACTTGAACAATCGCGTAATTGCCACGGCTGATTTTCATTAAGGTCATCATGTTTTTAAAATTGATTTCTTCAACAATCAGATGGGACATTAAGTCCGCTTGGTTTACCGAAACATCAACACCCATTGAAGCGTTAAAAAGCCATGCGTTTTTAGGGTTGTTAACCCGCGCAATTACACGGGGCACTCCGAATTCAAATTTTGCCATGGTAGCGGCCATTAAGTTCGCTTCATCAGCACCTGTAACGGCAGCAACCACATCCGTCTCGGCGATTCCGACGGCTTCTAATAGGCTCGGATCGGTTCCGTTGCCTTGTACAACACAGTCTTCGGGCAACCCCTCTTTGAGTTTTTCCAGTACGTTGCCCCGCTGCTCAATGACCTTTACAGAGCAATGATTCTCTAAAAGCAAGTTTGCAAGATAACTGCCGACTTGCCCCCCGCCGATAATTAGTACTTTCATTGTTTTCACCTCCATTAATCCAAAGCCAATAAGGACTTTAATCGTTTTTTGGATGAAGAGATTACCGAAATATAAATAATATCGTGTTTTTGAAAAGTGGTTCCTAAAGTGGGCAAAAGGGTTTTATTCTTTCGGCTAATGGCAACAACGTGTATTTCACCAAGGGCAGTAACATCATTGATTGTTTTTCCGACTAAAAGTTCAGGGGTTTCAATCCGCACAATTTCCACATCGTTATCGCCAAGCGTCAAAACCGTGTCCAATTGTCCGTAACTCAACATTTCCGTTGCTCTTAGTACGCCCCAGGTCGTTGTTGAAATTGTCTGTATACCCAGTGTGCGATAGATTTCCGCTTGTCTGGGATCATACAATCTTGAAATCACACGGGGAACTTTGTAGATGTTCCGAGCAATTCTGCCGATCAGCGCATTGACCTCGTCGCTTTTACTGCAAGCGATTATAGCATCGGTATTGTTTATTTTTGCTTTTTCAAGGATTTCTCTGTCAAAGCCAACTCCGGTTATGGTATGCCCTTTAAAATTCTTGCCTAACAGATCAAATGTTTCCGGATTGTTGTCTATGACCGTTACGGTGTTCCCTTTGCGCGAAAGGTTGAGGGCCAATCCGGAGCCGAATTTACCGCACCCGACAATAATGACTTTCATGTTGTTTACCTCCCACTCTTTTTTGCTTTATGAAATTTTCTGGATATTGCTTTTCGACATTCCTCAATCAACAGTAATGGAAGCGGTATTAAAACCAGGAAAATCCAATCTTTTAATCCGATCGCGGCCGTGTTGAAAACCTCCTGCAGGAAGGGCACATAAATAATGGCACTTAACAAGGCTACTTCAAAAGCAATACCAAACAGAACTCTTTTATTACTGAAAATTCCCACTTTAAACACCGATTGCTTTTCCGTCCTGCAATTCAGAACCGCACCAATCTGAGAAAACACGATGGCGGCAAGCGTCATCGTCGTGGCTTGTCTGTAGATGAGGCCTGATGCTGCCAGCGGAACCGCCGGCCAGCCATGGAGCAAATTGACAAAGAAGTAAGCGCCCATCGAAATAATCGACCCCAATAGCCCATACCACAAGAATGCCTTTACGATAACACGTTTGTTTAACAAGGTATCCTTCATGGAACGCGGCGGCTGATCCATAATTCCTCGCTCGGGAAGTTCTGTCCCTAAGCCAAGAGCCGGCATCATATCCGTTCCAAGATCGATGGTTAAGATCTGCATAACGGTCAAGGGCAACGGAATACCGCCTCTAGAGAATAAGAACGCAACGGAAGGTGTCGCTTCGGACATGTTGCTATTGAGTATGTATAATAAAAATTTGCGAATATTGCTGTATACCGCCCGGCCTTCTTCAATGGCTTTGACGATAGAAGCGAAATTATCATCGGTGATGATCATATCGGCCGCCTCTTTTGCCACATCGGTACCCGAAATACCCATGGCGACACCGATATCCGCTTTTTTAAGCGCCGGTGAGTCGTTTACGCCATCCCCTGTTACGGCGACGATATGCCCCATATCCTGCAGACAACAAACGACACGGTATTTTTGCTCGGGTGCCACCCTTGCAAAAATCACTTCCTCACGCAATGCTTGTTTGAGCTGGTCTTCGGACAATCCCTCCAGCTCAACTCCCGAAATAATACGCGGATGCTCGCTTGTGACAACGCCGATTTTTTTAGCAATACTTTCTGCGGTTAATCCGTAGTCACCGGTTATCATGATGGTACGGATATTCGCTCTTTGACAGATCTTTACGGCTGATGCCACTTCCGGTCTTGGAGGGTCGGCCATGACAACCAAGCCGATAAAGGTTAGCTTCTCTTCAACCAGCTCAGGCGTATAGGCACTTAAAGCAGCGGGAAGAGGGTCGTCTTTTGAAATCAAGCGATAAGCAATCGCCAAAACACGCAGCCCGTTTCGGGCATACTGATCGTTTGCCTGCATGGCTTCTTCACGTTGGGAGTCCGTGAGTTCAACCTGCGTTCCCTTGCAATAGGTATGGGTACATAACTCCAGCACCTCTTTGGGCGCCCCTTTGATATAGGCAATTCTTTGTGCTCCGTCAATCGGCTTTTCGAGTAAGTGAATGGTTGTCATACGCTTACGGCGGGAATCAAACGGCAATTCTCTTATTCTCGGTGTTTTGGCGGCCTGCTCGTCAAGATCAATCCCCGCCTTTTGCGCTACCACACCCAAACAGGCCTCCGTTGGGTCACCCAGTACGGTGTAACGGTCACAGTCTTCGTTTGGCGGGATGATTTTCGCGTTGCTGCATAATCCGGCGGCGGTAAGCAGCATTTTTAACTCTTGATTGGTTTTGGCTGTAACCACTTGCTCAGCGTTGCGGATGGTTCCTTCAGGCGCATACCCAAGACCGGTTACCTCGAATTCCTGACCGGGCAGCCACAAATTGCTGACGGTCATTTCGTTTTGGGTTAATGTCCCCGTTTTATCCGAGCAAATCACCGTCGTGCAGCCTAAGGTTTCAACAGCCGATAGTCGTTTCACCAAGGCGTGTTCTTTTGCCATGCGCTGAACGGCCATCGCTAAGGATAGCGTTACCGTTGGCAATAATCCTTCCGGGATAAAGGCAACAATCATCCCCAACGCAAAAATAAAGGAAGAGGCAATCGGTTCTTTTACAAACAACACAGAAATGATGAAAAACAATAACCCAACTCCGAAGGCGATCAGAGATACCTGCTTTGTTAATACATCCAATTCTTTTTGCAAAGGACTTTTTATCTCTTTCATGGTTTGCGTTAGGTTGGCGATCTTGCCAAACTCCGTCTGCATACCAATGGAAATGACAACCGCCTTTGCTGTACCGCTCGCAACACTTGTCCCGGCAAAAATCAGGTTGGGTATCTCCAGTCTTCCTAAGCCTTCCCGCAGCACCGGTTCATGGGTTTTACGAACCGGATTCGATTCGCCCGTCAGGGTGGATTGATTGATTTGCAAATCACTGCTGTCCAGGATTCTGGCGTCCGCCGAAATCTTATCGCCTTCTTGAAGAAGAATGATATCGCCAGGGACTAACGCTTCGGCTAAAACCTGCTGCTCCTGACCGTCTCGAACAACGCGGGCATAAGAGGGCAGCATGCTTTTTAATGCCTCGGTAGCTTTGTTTGCTCTGAATTCCTGCCAGAAGCTAAACACGCCGTTGATAATATTGACCAGCCATATGGCAATACCCAATTCGGGCATGTCTGCCATGATGGCAATGGCACCGGCAAACCATAACAAAATAGCCATCAGACTAATGAAGTTTACTAAAAAAATCCGAATGGTTGATTTCTCTTTTTTCTTGGTAATCGTGTTTTGGCCATGCTTTGTTCGACTGTTTTCTACTTCCTGCGCCGTTAATCCGGTTAGTCTTGTTTGCATAACGTTGCAGGATTCTGACAAGGTTAGCTTATGAATCGTCTCAATCCCCAAATTTTGATCCCTTTGTATGTCATTGTCCATACGTATCCGACCTTTAAATGTATTTGTTATTTGCACACCTTACTATATTTGATTAAACCGGAAGTTATACTAGGAGGATGATCTAAAATCATGCTGTGCTGACGGCAGTATTCTGTGTAGTCTCGAAAACCCCTGATCCCACCCTCGCCATGTGAGGCTAACATTTGGTATATGGCAAACGCCTAATTGCTTCCGGTAATAGTTGCAGACTTTTTTATGGAGATAAGCATGACGAGGCTCATGGAAATACCCAATAAAGAGAAAAGGTATAGAAACACAAATCTCACCTGCCGTTCTTTGGAATAGACTTGTACCGTGATGAAACCTGCCGCACTTTGCCATGAAAACAGTCACGGCAGTTTGGGGCTTACGGCAGAAAAATAACAGAACCAAAAGGTTCTGTCGTAAAAACACCGATCCTTTCGCGCATAAAGCATCGAAAGGATCTTTTCATTCTGGTGTAAAT
>JAEZJA010000010.1 GCA_023415895.1 Bacillota bacterium | reverse complement strand
CATTCACACCTTTCTATGCGTGCATGAGATTCCGCAGGAAATCCGCCGCCATGCGGATATCCGCCTCGGGATCCTCTCCCACCTCGCGCTCGATCGTCAGGAAGCCTTGATAGCCAATCTCATGGAGAGCCGCCAGATAGCGCGGCCAGTCCACGTCTCCCATTCCCAGAGGCAGCTCAATATAGGCGTGTCCCTGTGCCGCCTGCAGTGCTTCTTCGCCAGTCAGCCGCTCCATGGGCACATTCTTTAACATGCGGCCATCCTTGGCATGCGTATGTACAATATAGTCCTTAAGCGTATGCACAGCACGCACAGGATCGTCGCCGACGCACATGACCAGATTGGCCGGATCCAGGTTGACGGCCACACCGGTCGAGCCCAGCGTATCCAGAAAGTCTTTGAGCCTCTGGGCCGGTTCAGGGCCGGTCTCCACGGCAAAATGTGCATTGAGCGAATCGGCGTACTCGGCCAGCGAGTGGCAGGCCTCCTGCATAATTTTATAAGTGTCGCTGTTTTTATCCTCTGGAACGGTGCCGATGTGGGTCGTCACCACGTTGGTGTGCAGTTCCTTGGCAAGATAGACAATGCGCTTGGAACGCTCAATGAGGGTCGGATTCTTCACCGAATCGGCAAAGCCCTGTCCCAAATCGCCGCACAAGGCGGAAATCACCAGGTTTTGCTCCTCACACGCCGCCAGAAACTCCTTGATTCTTTGGGATGTCATCTGCTCCGGGGACATTTCGCCATGGGTGGCATAAACCTGAAGGCCCTGAGCGCCTACGCTGTGCGCTTTTTTGAGTGCGGTAGGGATATCGGTGCGAAAGGAGTCGAGAATAACGCCAATAGAAAAGGGATACATAAAATAACCTCCTCGTCACTGATCTTCAAATTGAAGTCGATGTGGTTTTCTGGTTCTCAGTATACGTTTCCGCCATTTTTTCAGCCATAACAGATTTGCAGTTAATTAGGATTATTTTGACTTTTCCGTAAATCGGTGTACAATGTACTCATAGGCAAGAGGTGAGCACATGGAAAATCAGGAGTTTTATGAACAGGTACCCTTTGACGATTCGCTCTTTCCCATCAAGGTAACTCCACTATTGACAGTGAATGCCTGTCCGGATGGAAAGGAACCGTCTTTGCAGCATATCGGCCACTGGCACGAGCATCTGGAAATTCTTTATATAAAAAAAGGGGGCAGCTGGTTTCGCTTTGGTCCGCATCAGTATCAAACTCAGGACGAGGACATTCTGGTCGTCAACCCCTCAGAAGTTCACCATCATTCGGAAGGGCCGCATACAACCTACTACCGATTTATGATTATCAATCCGCAAATTTATGACGGATTCGGTCAGGATATCTGCCGGCTAAAATACTGGAATCCTCTTTCCGACGGCAGCTGCAGCTTCCACAACCGCATCCACAGCCCCTGCGTGCGGCAAATGGTAATGAACATATTCGACGAGTACGATCGTCAACAGCCCGGCTATGAAATCGCTATGCGCGGTCAAATGCTCATGCTGCTGGCTGCGTTGTTCCGGGAGGAGCTGCGGGATGATGTGTCCAACCGCCAACAACGGCAATTCATGCGGCTGGCTGAACGCATGAAGGAGGCTCTGCTTTATGTGGAGGAACACTATGCGCAGGACATCCATACCGAATTGCTCGCCCAGCTATGTGGTTGGAATCTGTCGTATTTCTGCAGGCAGTTTAAAAAGGTCATGGGTGTGACCGCCGCGCAGTATATCAACGAATACCGCATCAGCAAAGCCGAGGCCCTGCTGAAGAACAGCGCCCTGCCCATCACCGACATTGCTTTTGCCGTCGGCTTTTCGGACAGCAGCTATTTCAGCCGCTGCTTCAAAGCGCTGCGCGGCGTGACCCCGCAATCCATCCGCCGTCAGGCCATGGATACATTGTAAAAGGTACATTGCGGGCGCACCAGAAAGAACCGGCATAGCCTCTCGATGCGGGCATGCCGGTTCTTTGTTGAGAGAATGTTCAAATCTCATGCGGTGTTGTCCTGTCCAGCGAGTAGACACAGCATACCCTCATGATACAGACACCGATCACAAACGCACGCGCGATGCGCGCCCCTACCGTATGGATAATAACGGCGGGAGCAAGCCCCCGCCCTACGTATTATGATAGGGATATTGAGGTGAGGTTTGGGTGCTTTTGCTCGGCGTTGGAACCACGCCTTTATTTACTCATAAACTTCTGATACGCGACGCGAAGCTCCTCGGCGGTCTCCTCGGGGCAGGTGGGATTGCAGTGCGCCCACGCCCCCGTCTCACTTGAGGCGTTGTATTTGATCTTTGTGGCACTGCGCATAGGCGGATAGAAAGCGATATGGAAATGGTAATACGCCGATGCGTCTTCCCCGTTAACCGGCGCATTGTACATGCACATCATATACGGGAATTTGTAATCAAACAGGCTGTCCAGCATGCCCGTCGTCAGGCGAAGGGTTTCGGCAAGCGACAGCCGCTCTTCGTCACTGAGCTCATTGATGCTGGAAACGTGACGGTTGCTCATGATGTACACACCATAGGGATATTCGGAAAAGAAGGGCAGAAATACGGTGAAGTGTTCATTGGTGAAAATCACGCGCTGACCAAAGGCCTTTTCCTGTTCCAGCATCTCGCAGAAGAGGCACTTGCCCTTTTCCTGCAGATAGGCTTTGGCATTGCCCACTTCCAGCTCCAGCTTCTTGGGCAGGAAGGGGTAACCGTAAATCTGTCCATGGGGATGAGGCATGGTCACGCCCACAACATCGCCGCGGTTTTCAAAAATGAAGACGTATTTGATCTTGTCATCCTCCCGGATGGCGTTGAAGCGTTCCACCCAAAGATCCACGAGCTTTTTTATATGCTCGGTGGGCAGCTCGGGCAGAGTGATGGTATGCTCGGGAGAATACAGAATCACTTCGCACTTGCCATAAGCCGGTGCCGTTTCAAAAAAGTCAGTCGCGACCGCATCGGGCTGAGGCGGGCAGGTGGACAGTGCCGGAAAATCGTTGTCGTATTTATAGACATCGTAATGATCGGGAACCTTGCCTGAACCGGGACAGAATGGGCAATAGTCCTTGGGCATCTGGGGAC
>JAEZJA010000277.1 GCA_023415895.1 Bacillota bacterium | reverse complement strand
CGGTAATACCAAACTTGTTGCGGATGTTGCTGTCCTGCAGCGTATGCCCCACCCACTCTTCGGGAGCGGTGAATTCGACAAGGCTGTGTTTCGATGAAAGCTCCATATAGTCAATGATATTGGCATCCGCCAGGCTGCGCGCAACCCGTGCGCCCATGTCCTTTTCGGGCATGATGACCTTATCCGCGCCGATGCGCTCGAGAATTTTGGCATGACCGTCGCCGCTGGCCTGTGCCACGATATACTTGGCTCCTCGGTCACGGATGGCCATATAGGTCAGGCAGCTGATTTCCACCTTCTTGATACACAGTACGACCACATCGAAGTTACGCAGTCCCAGAGAGTCCAGCGCATCGGGATCCATCAGATCAGCCTGCACCGCGTTGGTAATATCGGGAGCGATATCCGCCACCTTTTCGGGATCACTATCGACACCCAGAACCTCTACCCCCTGTTTGGCCAAAGACAGCGCGACAGAATAGCCAAAACGCCCCAACCCTAAAACCGCAATCTGTTTCATAATCGTATTTTCAAACCTTTCTTTATGTTACTCATGTCAATTATCATAACCCTCTACCCGACGATCAAACGCTCCTCAGGATAATGCAGTGCATCGGGCTTGGATGTTGCATTTGCAATTGCTGTGGACAACGTCAGCGGCCCCAGCCGTCCGGTAAACATCGTGAGTATAATAAGTATTTTTGACAACGGATATAGAGTGGGTGTGATTCCGGTGGACAAACCCACCGTACCAAAGGCGGAGGCCACTTCAAACAGGACATCCGACAGCATCTCGGTGCCTCCGGTCGCATATTCCACCCCACTGATAACCACTGTATCCACCAGAACAAGTCCCAGCGCCATCGAAAAAATGGCGACAGACTTGCGGATAAGCTGATCGTTGAGATGGCGGTGGAAAACGTTATAATCCTGTTTGCCCCTGACCATACAGGAAACGGTGAGAAGCATGATAAAAAAGGTCGTCGTTTTGATACCGCCGCCGGTAGAAGCCGGAGAGGCACCGACAAACATGTAAATGACGCTGACCAGCTTGCTGGCCGGGGTCATCGCGCCCTGCGGAATGGTTTCAAACCCGGCTGTACGCAGCGTGACCGACTGGAAGCAGGAGCCTAAAATCTTGACCGGAACGCTATGTTCTCCGAGGGTCTGTGGATTGTTCCATTCGAGAATTGCGATCAGGAGTGCGCCCGACACAAACAGCCCACCCGACACCAACAACACAATACGGCTCTGCAGCATCAGCTTTTTAAAACGACGGTGGCGAAGGATGTCCATGATGACCCCAAAGCCCAGACCGCCGATGGTAATCAACAGCATAATGATGATGCTGATGGCCGGATCGGCAACATAATTGTCCAAAGAACTCGCCTGTCCCAGAGCGTCGAAGCCCGCATTGCAGAAGGCCGATACAGCCAGAAAAACAGCGTGATAAATGCCCTTTGCTACTCCAAATTCGGGAATGAGGCGAAAGGACAGCAGAAGCGCCCCCATGCCTTCTACTGCAAAGGTGACCTGCAAAGCATGACGAACCAGCTTGACAACACCCTGATTGGAATCCAGGTTATAGGCCTCTTGGATCACCAGTCGCTCACGCAGCGAAAAGCGCTTGCCCAGCATCATGAAAATCAGCGAAGCCACCGTCATGAAGCCCAGACCGCCGATCTGGATAAGACAGATAATAACCACCTGACCGAAAACCGTAAACGTCACACCCGTGTTGACGACGACAAGACCCGTCACGCACACGGCAGAAGTGGAGGTAAACAGTGCATCCAGGAAATCCAAACGATAGCGGTCAGCGGTAGCCCCCGGAAGCGTCAAAAGCACAGCTCCCAACAGGATCACGCTGAAAAAGCCAAAAACCAAAATTTGTCCCGGCTTCATTCTATGAAAAGACGATGTTAGTTTTGCCAATATGTGGGGCATGGAAGTACCTCCGAAATTATTCTCCTATGAAATAGGCGTATTATATCACTCTGTATGGTAAATTACAAGATGATAAAGCAATATAACGCCATCATTTACTAACGATGTTAATGATACTATGTAAACATGGCCGCACCATCTTCCTCTCGAGAGAAACGCCGCCGGTAGGGCGGGGGTTGCTCCCGCCGCTTGTACCGATTACGTAACTCATTGCCATGTCCCTGAGCAACTTTGTGTATATGGGAGGCTCCCTCAGAACTACACCTCATCCCACTTCCACCTCCAGGGGAAGGCTACCGCAACGTTAGTGGGCGGGGACTTGCTCTCATCTTCCTCTCGAGAGAAACGCCGCCGGTAGGGCGGGGTCTTGCTCCCGCCGCTTGTACCGGTTACTTAACTCATTGCCATGTCCCAGAGCTACTTTGTGTATATGGGAGGCTCCCTCAGAACCACACCTCATCCGACTTCCACCTCCAGGAGCAGGCTTGGGCAACGTCAGTTGGGCGGGGACTTGCTGCCGCCGCTTATCACATCAATATCCCTTCAGCAGCGTTTCAAGAATCCTTTGAATACAGACTGGATCGCCTCGGCCCGATGTCTTTTTCATCATTTGTCCGATCAGTGCCTGCAGCGCGGCGGTTTTTCCCTGCTTGTAGCTTGCAACCGACCGTGGTTGTTCTTCAATTACTTCGTGCGCCAGTTTTTCAAGTACCGCTTCGTCGCTGATTTGCTCCAGCCCCTTCTCACGCACAATGCGTTCGGGATCGTCGTCCGCCTGCCACAGCATGGATACAAGCTCGCGGCAGGTACCGCTGTTGATGCGTCCCTCCCCCATCATTTGCGCGATGGCGGCAATATGCGCAGGATCAATGGAGATTTCCACCGCATCGGGCGGCAGGAGGCGCATTAGCTCGCCGAGAAGCAGATTGGCAACCAGTTTGGGGTAAGTGGTATGAACGGCCGTCTTTTCAAAATAATCGGCAATCTCTCGCTCACAGGTCAGTTGTTCGGCCGCATAGGCACTCAGACCGTAGCGTTCCATATACAGCTGCTTACGCTCGTCCGGGAGGGTGGGAATCTGTGCCTTGAGTGTATCCCGCATCGTATCGGTTATCTCGATGACCGCCAGATCAGGATCGGGAAAATAGCGGTAGTCGTTGGCGTTTTCCTTCTTGCGCATGGACAGCGTCTTGCCGGTGCTTTGATCAAAGCGGCGGGTCTCCTGAACAATGGTCTCCCCCGCCTCCACGGCCTCGACCTGCCGGGCGAATTCATAGTCGATGGCCTTCATAACGAACTGGAAGCTGTTGATATTTTTCATTTCGGTGCGGGTTCCCAGTGCCGTTTCGCCCTTTTTGCGCACCGACAGGTTGACATCACAACGGAAGGAACCCTCGTTCATTTTGCAGTCGGAAATATCCGTATACAAAATAGCGGCGCGCAGCTTGCGCAGATAGGCCCGCGCTTCCTCGGATGAACGAATATCCGGTTCGGATACGATCTCGATCAAGGGCACCCCGCAACGGTTGCAGTCGATGAGCGTACCCTTGCCGTCCACATGCACCAGCTTGCCCGCGTCCTCTTCGATATGGATGCGGGTAATGCCAATGCGCTTGGCCCCCTCATCCGTTTCAATGTCCAGATACCCGTGCTCACACAGAGGCAGATCGTATTGGGATATCTGATAGGCTTTGGGGAGATCGGGGTAAAAGTAGTTCTTTCGATCCTGTTTGGAGGTGGAGGCAATCGTACAGTTGGTCGCCAGACCCGCTTTAATGGCATAGTCAACGACCTGCCGGTTGAGTACCGGCAGTGAACCCGGCATTCCTGTGCACACCGGGCAGCACTGGGTATTGGGCTCGGCACCGAAGGTGGTGGGACAGCTGCAAAAGATTTTGGTCGCCGTCTTTAGTTCCACATGAACCTCGAGACCGATGACCATTTCGTACTGTTGTAAAATACGTGTGGCAATCACTGTTTGTTCCCTCCCCCACAACTTTGTTCAAAGGCATACGCGGCGCGATAGAGCAGCGCTTCGTCAAAGGGCTTTCCGATAAGCTGCATACCAATGGGCAGTCCATCGGCATCTTCCCCACAGGGTATGGACAGGGCGGGGATACCGGAAATGTTGACCGGCACGGTATAGACATCCCCCATGTACATTTCCAGCGGATTGCCGCTCTTTTCTCCGAGTTTATAGGCCACGGTCGGCGCAACGGGAGACAGGATGAAATCGCACTTCTGAAAAAGTCTGTCAAAGTCCTGCCGAATGATCGTACGAACCTGCAGCGCTTTCTTGTAATAGGCGTCATAGTAACCAGCGCTGAGCACAAAGCTACCCAGCATGATGCGGCGCTTGACCTCCTGACCGAAGCCCTCGCTGCGGGTCGCCTTGTACAGCTCGTCAATATCGGTATACTCCTCAGCGCGAAAGCCGTATTTCACGCCGTCAAAGCGCGCCAGATTGGAAGATGCCTCGGCGGACGACAATACATAATACGCAGGCAGCGCGGATTGAAGGCTGGGAAGCGAAACCTCCTCGACCTTGGCACCAAGCTGTTCATATC
>JAEZJA010000274.1 GCA_023415895.1 Bacillota bacterium | reverse complement strand
GAATTATACAGTGTGTTAATAATTATATCGAATTGCATCCCTTTTGTAAATCGTCAATATGTGATTTTTTAAGGGGATTTCTGATGAAATCTCACAAAATTATTTTTGGGAAGTGATTCCCCCAGTTTGCAGGCCCTCCCTTAAGCACAGTACAGCGGCAAGCTCAAATGGTATGCCGCCGTCTAAAAAGCGAAATTACGCCTTGAAAAGCGCTGAACATGTTGATGTGCCTGTCAATTTCAGTGAATTTGTGCTATAATGCTGTGCAAAAGGTAGCCGCCTAAACGCGCAGTCTTTTTAAAAAACAAGTTTAAACTTTGGGAGAATCCGCATGAAATCCTACAAAATTTATTTGCTGCGACATGGTCTTACCATGGCAAACGAAGAAGGCTTGTACATCGGGCGTACCGATATGCCCCTGTCTCCGACTGGTCTGACCCATCTTCTGAACATGAAACAAACGGGCAGCTATCCGGCAGCCACCCGCTTTTTCACCAGTCCCCTTACCCGCTGCCGCCAGACGCTCGAGGTGCTCTATCCCGGCTGTCAGCAGGAAGTCCTGCCGGGACTGGCCGAATGTGACTTCGGCGAATGGGACGGCCGCAGCGTTACCCACCTCAAAACCGATGACCGGTTTCAAGAATGGCTGGCAGGCAAGCGTCAGGACATCCCCGGCGGGGAAAGCTCCGCCCATTTTCAAGAACGCGTCACCGCTGCCTTTGAAGTGTTGGTCGAGGACTTGATGCGCAGGGGTGATACCCAAGCGGTCGTATGCACCCACGGCGGCGTGGTCATGATGCTCATGGCCGCCTATGCCTACCCCCGTCAACCCATCCACGCATGGACAGGCCCAGACGGAGGCGGCTTTGCGCTGCGCATCACGCCCGGTATATGGATGCGCCAGCCTGTTGCCGAATTTATGGGGGAGATCCCCGTCATGCCCCAATCCTCGAGTGTTCAGTGAAGCCACAATCGCCCGGTTGTGATATTTACACACATGGACAATTTAAGACACCCTTAAGATTTTTTACCGGCCTTTTTTGCTTTTGTATGTTACAATACAGACAAATGCCCGATGACTCCAAGACAGGAGAGGATGAATCCCATGCCCCAAACCATTCTGGTATGTGATGATGACAAAGAAATTGCCGCGGCTGTGGATATTTATCTGACGGCCGAAGGTTATCATGTCCTGCAGGCCTATGATGGTCTTCAGGCGCTTGACGCGCTGCAGCGGAATGAGGATATCCATCTCATTCTGATGGATATCATGATGCCCCGTCTGGACGGTGTGCGCGCAACCATGAAAATCCGGGAAACACGCAACATCCCCATCATCATGCTATCCGCCCGGAGCGAGGACAACGACAAAATTCTGGGGCTCAACATCGGCGCCGACGATTACATCGTCAAGCCCTTCAACCCGCTCGAGCTGGTCGCGCGCGTGCGGTCCCAACTTCGGCGGTACAACAATTTTGGCAGTCTGCCTGTGGAAACGCCCGATCATACAATTATGGTTAACGGCGGGCTGGAGCTCGACGATGGTGCCAAGCGCATCAGCGTGGACGGTCAAGAGGTTATGCTGACACCTGTGGAATACAAAATCGTGCGCTTTTTAATGGAAAACCGCGGACTGGTGTTCTCGAGTGCGCAGATTTATGAAAATGTATGGAACGAGCCCTCCTTCGGCGCTGACAACATCGTGGCCGTCCACATCCGCCATATCCGTGAAAAAATTGAGATTAATCCCAAAGACCCGCGTTACATCAAGGTCATCTGGGGACACGGCTATAAAATGGAGAAACTGTCTTAGTAAAGGAGGAACGTGGCTTGAAACTGCGTCACCATACCCTTGTGAAGTTCATCGCTTGCTGCCTGCTGGCGATTTTCGCCGCAACAAGCTGCGGAACAATCGCCCTGCTCGTCAATCTGGTGGATTCGGTGCAAGTATACCGGCAGTCCTACACGCAAACCAACCCCTATCGCTATGCCATTGCTGAAAAGGCTGTCGCCATACAGCAGTACTACTCCTTAGAAAGCAAGAGACAAGCGAACACTTCCCTCCCCGCTTCGGATGCGGGCGAGCTGGACAGTATGCACGGCCTGCTCTTTCCTCCCGCAGGCTGCAACCTGGTGTGGATGCTAACCGATAACTCGGGGGACGTACTGCTCTCCAATCTTGAGGAGACACAGCCCAAAAAACTAGAGACCATTTCCCAGTTGACAGACAATCAATATGAGCAAATTGCCGTGGACAGCGGCTTTGTCCTGATTGGCCTGCGCAAGCAGCTCCTCGTCAGGGACAGCCTTTCTGAAGGGGTGGCCACCTTTGCACTCGCAAAAAAATGGTTTATCCCCCTCATTATCCTGGCCATTCTGAGCCTGTTGATGTGTGTGGTGCTTTTCAGCTTCCAAATTGCCGCCACCGGCCATCGTCCAGGACAGGAGGGCATCGTACTCAATCCCCTCGATCGCATCTGGATAGAACCGCTGCTGGTCGGGATGACTCTTTGTGTCTTTCTTGGTGCCTATGTGCTGCTCAGCCCATATGCGTCTATATCGGAACGCATTTTCGGTTCAGTGATCGCGGTGATCGGCACTTTAGCCGGCTTTTTCTCGCTGGTAAGGCGCACCAAGGCGAAAACGCTGTATTCCTCGTCCATGCTCTGTCTTATCATACGCTGCCTCAAGGCCATTATTAAGAATTTCCAGCTGTTGTTTTGGATTGTTTTCGCCATGGTCGCCTACGCTCTCTTCCAGATTATTCTGATTGCAGGCATGAGCCGCGGCAACAGTCTGTTCACTTTTTTCTGGTTTCTCCAGACGGTCTCCATGATCATCCTTGTATGCATTGTCCTGATTCAATACGAGCGCATCCAGAAGGCGACCGATCGCATGGCTCAGGGCGAGCTGGGACAGCTCGTGGATGAAAAACAGGTGTCCTTCTTTCCCCACATCGCGCGCAACATCAACAACACCGGTAACGTCATGAAGCTGGCTGTCAAACACGCTATGCAAAGTGAACACATGAAGACCGAACTCATCACCAATGTATCACACGACATCAAAACCCCCTTGACCTCGATTATTAACTATGTCGATCTGCTCAAAACCACGGACATTCAAGACCCCAAGGCACTCGAATACGTCGGCATTCTCGATCGCAAATCCCGCCGTCTGGCACAGCTCATGATCGATCTGGTGGAAGCCTCCAAGGTCACGACGGGCAATGTATCGGTCAATATCGAAATTCTTAATCTGGGTGAGCTCATCAAACAGGCAGGAGGAGAATTTGAGTCGCGGCTGGAAGAACGCAACATCCAGATGGTGTGCTCCCTGCCCGAAACCCACGTTTTTGTCTACGCCGACGGAAGGCACCTATGGCGGGTATTGGACAACCTGTTCAGCAACGCCGCTAAATACGCGCTGGATGCCACGCGCGTGTATGTGGATGTGGTGGAAATCGGCAACAATGTGCTGCTGACCGTCAAAAACATTTCGCGGGATGCCCTTAACATCCGTCCCGAAGAGCTCATGGAACGTTTCGTCCGCGGCGATGAAGCGCGCAACACCGAAGGCAGCGGCCTTGGCTTGTCCATTGCCCGCAGCCTGATGGAGCTGCAGCACGGCAAAATGAGCATTTTGATCGACGGCGATCTGTTCAAGGTCGTGCTGACCTTGCAGCGTGCCGTACCTCTTGAGGCGACGTCTTCCACCGAAAGCAGAATGCCCTCACCGGCTCCACTGGAAAGCGAGGGCGCTCAAATCCCAGTTGTATAAATGCCATCCTTTATACTGAGAGAAAAACCCGCTAAAAGGCTGCGCCTTTTAGCGGGTTTTTCTCGATTACACGATACTCAATGTCCGTCATGAATGGGCGAATGACCGTAGGGCGGAGGCTTGCTCCCGCCGTTTAGTCTTCCTTATTACAAGGATACCTTAAATGCGCTGCTTATTGGCCTTGTCCTATTTCCTGTTCGGTTTGCGTTTGATCAACAGCATACGCTCAAAGTCCGGAAAGAGCGCGTCATCCACCGGAGTAAACATCACCCATTTTCCATCATGATAGGTCGTTGCGCTGTCATAAGTAAGTAGTACGTTCTGCGAATACAAATCGCGGTCAGCCTCAAATTTGGCTTTCTCGTCCTTGCCGAATATCACCATGAAGCCTAAACAGTTTTGACGCATACAAAAACTGCATAACGTTTTGCCGCCTCGACGGTATTTGTACTCATAGATCCAGCTTTTGCCGCCGCTGTTCCACGATTGCTCCATATCGTATCTCGCGTCAATGAATGCACGCAAGTGGGTCCACACCGCATAAAGAGACTGTCCTAATAGGTTAGTTATCTCCAACGCATCGGGTACCCTGTCTAACATACCACACCAGCCTTTCAACAATCGCAGCATGTCGCCTGGATTATTAGTAATTAAGCTACCGCCGTCGTATCGTTTGTCTCACTGCGGTATAGTGTCAGCGTGTGATAGCTGTCGTTGACATTGTATTCCTCATAGTTCCACATGGACAGTCCCGTCCCCTTCAGCGCGTCATCCACCTTCTGCGACAGCAGTGTACGGTTGTTGATAAACAAGCGCGCCCCCGCAAAGGTTTCGGGGGAAAAGCGCAGATCAATCGTCGTATACCCCATTTTAACGCACTTGGCAATCACTGCCGCAATTTCGTTGCGGCTGGAGGTATTCAGAAACAACCCCATGCGCCTGTAATAATTGCCGGTTTCGGACATACAGGTATCAATGCCGATGTTGTCCCCATCAATGGTGTGCGTGCGAAGAATTTCCTCGGTGGTCAGATTAAAATAAGAATGATGCAGGCTGTCGGCGCTATCATTCCAAGTCGGGTCGAGATGATAATTCAAGCCGTCCACAGTGACAAAATTCCACATATGGGAGACACCGTTTTCGTCCTTGCCGCTGACCAGCGTGCAGTCGATCGAAGCCTTATGGAGCAGCAGCTGCATAGCCCGCGAATAGCCTTCACACACGGCCCGCCCCTCAACCAAAGCTCCAAACGCGGTAAAGGCATTGGGGTAGACCTCCAGCGGATCACTGAGCTCGGTGGCACGGCTCTCATAAGAGCAGAAGGAGAGCAGCGAATCATGCAGCACCAGTTCGGTCTGAAACTGATTGTGTGAGGCGTCAGCGGTCACCTTGCGCAGTATCGATCGCACTGCCGCGTCCAGCTGCCGGGACGCAGTGACGCGCTCCTGCGCGCTCATGGTAAATACAAGGCAAAACGTATCATAGTAATCGATGTTGCCCGAGCGATATCCCTCATAGCTGTAGGTGCTGCCGATAAAGAAAAACTGGGGATTGTCCGTCAAAAAAGCGTTATACAGTTTCTGCGCTTCCATCCGCGAACTCAGAGGCTTGGACAGGGCGATTTTCAGTCCATTGTAGTCCTTTGTCGTTCCATTGGCGGTGTCCTTGATGGTCACGGTTTCCTCGCGATCAATGCTCGTCCGAACCGCCGCATAGACCTCTGCATACCCCTGTTGAAGGTGATCGTCCAGCCGCTGGTAGCACCAGCCATTCTCGTATTCGTCCGCATACTCTGCCGCCGCCCCCGAAGAGACCGATGAACTGGACGTTCCGGGGAAAAATAGGGAACATCCGGATAACAGCAGCATGGCACCCGCCAGAACAGCGGCTATACATTTTCTCAATAACGGGTCTCCTCTCCTTGGGCATTGCCTTCTCTAACCAATTGCGCGTTTGAGCGATCTGCGACAGGGGAACAGTCCCCTAATAGCCATCATCCAAATACGGAAGACAGCTTCTGCCGAATATCATCGGGAGCGTAATAGCGGATAGCCTCACCGCTGCCCTGGTATTCTCCCTCCAGACTGAGCGCCGTGCACACATTTCCGCTGTTGCCTTCGGCCAGATACGCCAAGCCGGCCTTGGCCGAGTTGTAGTGCGATACCATAATGTTTGTTGTGGTCAGATTCACCGCTTTAGCAAAGTCCTGATCGGCGCGTGATTCACGCGATTTCACCATATACTGATTGACCAACGCGGCAAAAAGCTGCGCCTGAATATCCGAGCGCTGCTTGCGGCCGGCATGCCACGCCGGATAGCGAAGCACCTCCACCACCTGGGAGGAACTCAGGGTACGTGTCCCCCCGCCGATGCGAATCGACAGAGCTTCATCGCTATAGTTAAGATCCTCGTTGAGTGTGAAGATCAGGCCGGATTCATAATAATCCATCAGCTTGCCGATGTTCTCATAGGGTATCACGACATAGTTATCAAATGAGAACCCCAGCAGATCCTGAAGGGCCTTCTGCGTCGCGGTGATCCCCTGCTGGCTGTACAATTCAAACAGACGCATTTCCGTCGTCTTAACATCCACAACCGTGTCTCGTGGAATCGCCAGCGCCTGAATGCGCGATTTGGCCGGATCCGAACAAATTGCCACAAAGCCTTGCGCCTGCTTGTTGTCCAACGTAATCAGCAGCAAACGGCGTACATCCTGCTCACCGAAGGTTTCGGTGGCGGAAGCAACGCTGCTTGGGCTGGACGCGGCGCTGCGGCGTTCCTCGTTGATTTTGACGACTGCCCAGATGCAGATGCCGCCAAATACGAGCAAAAACAGCACAAAAGCCAGCAAAAAAACAATCACGCTGTTGGCTTTCTGTCTTCTGCGTATTTTTTCTTTGTTTTTTTGTGTGGTAATCGGCATGCATGCGCCCCCCCTATTCGCGATTATTATAACAAACAAACGCGGGGATTGGCAATAACAGTTCTGTAATTACTACTACAATGCTGTAACTCTTTAAAGCCCTCTTTAAAGCCCTCTTGAAAGCCGGGCGCCCAAATCGTCATGCCAGCAGCTGCTCGAGCTCGGCCAGCATGGCCTCGAACTCATCCAACGCCTCATTGACCGACACGGGTGTGGT
Source organism: Bacillota bacterium (assembly GCA_023415895.1). Taxonomy (GTDB): domain Bacteria; phylum Bacillota; class Clostridia; order Oscillospirales; family Acutalibacteraceae; genus Avimonas. The sequence continues at coordinate 4,462 of JAEZJA010000274.1, read as the reverse complement.
CAGATCAACACCCGCTCGCTTGAGTGTTTCAGCGGGATAGTCGCTGCCGCCCGCATGCAGGAAGGTGAGATACCGCTGCGTGTCGCCGCCAGCCAACAGATCGCGCGTGATCGCGGCCGCCGCCGAAAAGCCGGTCGCGTATTTGAACACATAGAAGGCATTGTAGAAATGCGGAATGCGGGCCCATTCCCACCGCATATAATCGTCAATTTCCACCGCGTCGCCGAAATACTCCTCCAGCAGCTTTCCATAAACGTCGCACAGCACCTCGCCGGTCAGCGGCTCGTTGGCCTCCGCCATTTCATGCACCTTAAGCTCAAATTCGGCAAACATCGTCTGGCGGTAGACCGTGCCCTTGAATTCCTCCAGAAAACGGTTAATCAAATAGGCCTTTTCGCGGCGCCCCTCGGGTGTTGAGGTATCACAGCGGCTGATCATGCCCCGCATCAGTATATTTTCATTGACGGTCGAAGCGATCTCGGCCAAGAAGATGGGATAATCCTTGTTCATATAGGGCTGTGTATCCGAGTAATAGGTGTGCAGACAGTGACCGGCCTCATGCGCCAGCGTAAACACATCGCTGAGATTGCCCACAAAGTTGAGCAACATATACGGGTGAACGCCGTAAACGCCCGTGGCATACGCGCCGGTGGCCTTTCCCGGGGTTTCATAGACATCCACCCAGCCGCCAGCCAGCAGCTTCGAGAGATCGGCGCCATACTCCTCACCCAGAGGTGTCAGACTGTCCTTAACAATCGTGCAGGCCTCGTCATAGGAATACTCTTTTTCAGGCAGCTCGACAATCGGCAGATAAGTGTCGTAAATATGCAGTTTCTCGACACCAAGGCAACGGCGGCGCAACTCGAGATAGCGATGATTGGCCGGCAGGCGGGAATGTACCGCTTCAATCAGGCCGGTATAAATGGAACGGGGCAGGTTATCCGAAAACAGCGCCTTGTCCAGCGCGCTGTCAAAATTGCGCACCCGCGCGCCAAACACATCGGCACGCACGTTGCCGGCATACAATGCCGAAATCGTGTTGCCCATGCCGGCAAACGCGCCGTGCATGGCGGCAAAGGCATCGGCACGCACACGGCGGTCACGGTTGTCGCGCAGCTTGCCGAATAGGCCGTGGGTCAGCGCGACCTTCTGCCCCTTCTCATCCGTGATCTCGCCCAGCTTGAGATCCACGCTTTCCAGCATAGAATAGGCGGTCTCCATGCTTTCAAACGCCGGTGCCGCCATGGCCAGCATCTGCTCCTCGCGAGAGGACAGCACATGCGCGCGGCTGCGGATGACGTCGTCCACCAAATGCCGGAAGTCGGCCATCTGCTCATCCCCTGCCACCCAGTTACGAAGTGTATCCGGTTCGATGGCGGTCAGCTCGGGCGTGATAAAGGACGTGATTTCCTGAATGCGGAAAAGAATACCCAGCGTTTTGTCGTGCATAGCCTGGTATTTGGAGCTGCTGTTGTCTACATCCATGTTCAGCTTGGCATACATATAGGCGCGTTCCAGCGTCATTTCCAGCTGCTCGAACAGGCGCAGCGCGGTGCGCAGCGTTTCACGGCTCTCGCCCAGACGCCCCTGATAGGTCCTGAGCTCCTCCGCCTTGGTCTGCGCGTCGGCCAGCGCCGCCTCAAAAGAGGCTTCATCGGTATAGATATCCGTCAGACGCCATGTGTATTCCTGGGGAATGTCCTTACGATCGATATAGGTCATTGTCGTTCCTCCCACTTCATGCGCTTCATAAGCAGTATTATATCACGAGTGTGTACTTTCGTCACCAGGTAACCCAGCACTTTCGTCCAGAAAAATCCCTTTGCCCCGCAGATTGTCGATGCAGGCTTGCCGGTAGGCATCGTCATGTTCGTCATACACCGGGCAGCGGGATTGATACAGCCGCAGCAGGGCTTCATCCGCGACCTCCGGCTCACACCGCTGTCCCCGATACCCCGGATTGTCCCAGCAGCCTTCCACCTGATAGCCCCGGCGGCGCATTTCCTCCATCACCCGCTGGTGATAGACCGTCAGCCCTTCCCGCGGGTGGGTAAACACGTAATCCACCACTGCATGCCGCTTCCCCCAGCTCAGCCCCCGCAGAGCGCAGCACTCCCGATGCTGTCCAAGCAGCTGCGCACGCGGCAGCACAGGCAGTAAGGCTTCGTGCCAAAGCCGCATGGTTCATCCCTCCGTCTTTATAAAAAACCTTGTCTTGATACAGATGATACACAAATCAAAAAGTAGGGCGGGAGCGTGCTCCCACCGTTCGCGGTTCAAAATCTCCTATCGTTCGTGGTTCTATCTAATCGCCCGCAAGCCTTCCCCTGCGAGGGGAAGGTGGCGGCCTCACCCGACGGATGAGGTGTTGTTTCAGCAAGACGTTGTATCACGAGTGTTTTGCGCTACCCACAATTTTGCAGTATTTTGCAGTTGTGAAGCCCTGTAATCCGTGCTAGAATGAGGACAGATACACACAAAATCGTGAACAGAATCGAGGAAAATCGGTATGACAAAGCTGACGAAGCGCATCTGGGCATCCTTTCTTCTGATCGGTCTGGTCGGACAATTCGCATGGACCATTGAGAACATGTATTTCAACGTTTTCCTCTATAACACCATCTCCACCGACCCGGGGTACATAGCTACCATGGTGGCCGCAAGCGCGGTGGTGGCCACCCTCACCACTCTGCTGATGGGCGCGCTGTCCGATAGAGTGGGCAAACGAAAGATATTCATTTGCGGGGGCTATATTCTATGGGGATTGTCCACGCTGTCCTTTGGCTTTATTTCGGTAGACCGCATCGCAGTATGGTTTCCCGCCGCCAACGCGGTCGCCACCGCCGCCGGGCTGGTCGTCGCGATGGACTGTGTGATGACCTTTTTCGGCTCAACCGCCAACGATGCCGCCTTCAACGCCTATATCACGGATGTAACCAACAGTGAAAACCGCGGCAGAGCCGAATCGGTGCTATCCATCCTGCCGCTGATCTCCATGCTGATTATTTTCGGATTGTTTGACGGCCTTACGCAGCAGGGACGCTGGACGACCTTTTTTCTCATCTTCGGTCTGCTGGTCACGCTGACAGGGCTGATCTCCCTTGTACTTGTGAAGGAGGAGCCTTTGCAGCGGCGGCAAGACAGCTACTTCAAAAATCTGATTTACGGGTTCCGCCCCTCGGTCATTCGTCAGCATCCCGACCTGTATCTCGCGCTTGTGACGTTCGGCATCTTTTCGGTAGCCGTCCAGGTATTCTTCCCCTACCTCATCATCTACATGCAGAATTATTTAAAAATTGAGGGCTATGCGCTCGTACTGGGCGTCGTGCTCATCGTCGCCTCGATTGTCAGTGTGTTGGGCGGCACCGTCATCGACCGCATCGGTAAGCTAACCTTCGCGATACCCGCCGCTGTTGTTATGCTGGGCGGTTTGTTGGGCATGTTTTTTGTGCGTACCATGGGAACGGTTATGGTGGCCGGAAGCGTCATGATGTCGGGCTATATGCTGGTGACCGCCTCACTGTCCGCCACGATCCGCGACTATACCCCCACCGATATGGTGGGGCATTTTCAGGGCATCCGCATGATCTTTGCCGTATTGCTGCCCATGGTGATCGGCCCCTTCATCGGCGCCGCCGTTATCCGCAACAGCAGCACGTATGTGGAGCTGGGAGTTGTCAAGAGCATCCCCACCCCCTCCATCTTTCTGGCAGCTGCCGCCATCCTTATATTGATCTTTATGCCCATTCTGTTTATGAAACGGAGGAAGCGTCATGAAAACACCATGGAGTGATGGGTTGGATACCGCCAACATCCTGCCCGCATATCCCCGTCCCCAGATGCAACGGGACAGCTATCTCAACCTCAATGGTATCTGGCAATACGCCATCACGCAAGACGAAAACCCGCCCGACACGTTTGACGGTGACATTGTGGTGCCTTTTTCCCCCGAAAGTGAGCTGAGCGGCGTGGGGCGATTACTGTCTCCCCACCAAACGCTGTGGTACTCCCGCACTCTGCGGCTGCCCGAAGGCTTCAACATCGGACGGGTACTATTGCATTTCGGCGCGGTCGATCAGGAGGCCACCGTCTGGGTCAACGGCACCAAAGTGTGTACCCACATCGGCGGCTACACCCCCTTCAGCACCGATATCACGGATTGTCTGCGGGAGGAGAACACCCTGCTCGTCAAGGTGCGGGACTTCAGCGACACACGCTCCCACTCACGCGGCAAGCAGAAGCTTGACCGGGGCGGCATCTGGTATACGGCACAAGGCGGCATCTGGCAGAGCGTGTGGATGGAGAGCGTCCCCGCCGCCTACATCCACACGTTGCGCATCACCCCGCTGTTTGACGACAGCGCGGTGGAACTGACCGTTCTGGCCGACGGAAGCTATCCCTGCCGTGCACAAACGGCGGGTCAGGAAGTGTGTTTTTCCTCCAACGAGGCTGTTCGCATCCC